>CALXDO010000063.1 GCA_944387075.1 uncultured Oscillospiraceae bacterium
TGGATATTGTGGAGGCCATCCGCAAAACCGAAAAGGGCAAGAAAATATATGCCCAGCGAAAAGAAACCATTGAGCGTGTTTTTGCAGATGCAAAGGAGAAACACGCTATGCGTTATACGCACCACAGCGGTCTAGCTGCTGTTACCAGGTGGGTTAGGCTTAAATATGCTGCCATGAATCTGAAAAAGCTAGCAAACTGGAGTTGGGAGAACTCCTGTTTGCGTATCATATTAGCTGTCCTTCCCCATAATATGACCAGAACCCCTGTTTTCACATAATGAAAACAGGGGTTCTTTGACAGTCTGAACAAAAGGGATGCCTGACGGCATCCCTTTTGTCGTGCAATTTAATTTCGGCTGCGCGAGCCTAAAAAGCGCAGCAAGTACAAAAACAGGTTGATAAAGTCCAGATACAGCTGCAGGGCCGAGTAAATGGAAGCCCGCTCCAGCAAGGCCACATCATGGCTGAAATACTGATAGTTTTTCCGGATCATCTGGGTGTCATAGGCGGTGTAGCACAGGAAGAGCACGATACCCACCATACAGACGATACGCTCCAAAGCACTGATGTTAAAGAGCATCAAGATCAGACCGCTCACCAGCAAAAACAAAAGGCCCCCAATCAAAAAGGGACGCAGGCGGGACAGGTCGGTGTGGGTGAACCGGCCGTACAGAGCAAAGGCCCCGAAGAACAAAGCAGTGAGTCCAAACACCAGAATGACTGCAGCTACATCAAAAATCACAAAGTATGCAGAAAACACCAGGCCATTGAGGATGGCATAGGTAAAAAAGAGTATCCGGCTGACGTTCACCGACTGCTTATGAATGCGCGTAGAGAGCACCAGTACCACCAGCACCTCTGCCACCAGCAGTACCATAGGCAAATAGGGAATCGTAAACAGCCGGAACACCATACCGCTGGCGGCCATATACCAGCCCAGGGCAAAGGTCACCAGAAGCCCTAAGAACATCCAGCCAAAGGTACGGGATATATACCGATTGAGGGTCAGCCCCCCAGCAGCGTAGCTGCTGTCGAATTCACCGGGGTTAAAAGAATTATACTGTTGCATATCAAGTCTCCCGATCCACTTGTTTCATGGTCTTTAAGTTTCCAATCTTCAAACTACGGCGCTCCAGTTCCGCCATCACGTCCTCCAGAGGGATGCCCTGTTGGGCCATCATCACCATCAGGTGGTAAATGAGATCGGAGATCTCCCCCACTGTCTCCGTGGGTTCCCCATTTTTGGCGGCAATGATGGTCTCTGCGCACTCCTCTCCCACCTTCTTAAGAATCTTATCCAGCCCCTTGTCAAAGAGGTAGCAGGTGTAGGAGCCCTCCTGGGGATGGGCCTTGCGGTCCAGAACCACCGAGTAGAGCTTTTGCATGGTATCGTTCATGGGAATCCTCTCCTTCCAAGTATTCCGAGGCACACACTCATTATACCGTGATTTCCCGGAAAAAACAACTGGCAGCACCAGTGTGGCAAGTTGGCCCCTTGGGGGTACACAGATAGAGCAGGGTATCGGTGTCACAATCGGTGTAAATTTCGTTGACGTAGAGGAAATGTCCGCTGCTCTCCCCCTTGTTCCAAAGCTTCTGACGGCTGCGGCTCCAAAACCACGCGGTTTTCGTCTCCAGGGTCTTTTCCACCGCCTCCCGGTTGGTAAAGCCCAGCATCAGCACTTGCTTGGTGCCCGAGTCCTGAATGATCACTGGGATCAGGTCTGACTTTTGAAAGAGCAAATCCAAATCAAACACGGCCCTCACTCCTTTCCCGTACCGGGATGTGCTGTTCCCGGAGATATTCCTTTACTTGGGGTACAGTCAGCTCTCCAAAGTGAAACAGACTGGCGGCCAGGGCCGCATCACACCCGGTTTCCTCAAACACCTGGGCAAAGTGACGCAGTTCCCCGCAGCCCCCCGATGCAATCACCGGGATGGTTACCGCCTGGGTTACCGCCCGGGTCAACTCCAGGTCAAATCCCGCCTTGGTGCCGTCAGCATCCATGGAGGTGAGGAGGATTTCCCCCGCCCCCAGCTCCTGGCCCCGCTTGGCCCACTCCACTGCGTCCAGACCGGTGGCAATGCGCCCACCGGCCACCACCACTTCAAACCAGCCCTCTTCCCTGCGCTTGGCGTCAATGGCCAGCACCACACACTGGGAGCCAAAGAGCTGGGCAGCATCGGCAATGAGTTGGGGGTTCTTCACCGCCGAGGAGTTGACGGAAATCTTGTCCGCGCCCGCCCGGAGCAGGCGGCGGAAGTCCTCCACCGTGCGGATTCCGCCCCCCACGGTGAGGGGGACAAAGACCTGGCTGGCCGTGCGCTCCACCACGTCCTCCACGGTGTCTCGGGCGTCGCTGGTGGCGGTGATGTCCAGAAAGACAATCTCATCGGCTCCCTGGTCGGAGTAGTACCGGGCCAACTCCACTGGGTCGCCGGCATCCCGGATGTTTACAAAATTGACCCCCTTTACCACCCGTCCGTCCCGCACGTCCAGGCAAGGGATGATGCGCTTGGCTAGCATTGGGCTCCACCGTCCTTTATCGCCTGGACCAGGTCAATGGCTCCGGCATAGTAGGCTTTGCCGATGATGGCCCCATACAGGCCCATGCGCTCCAGGTCCACAATGTCCTGGTTACCGGACACCCCGCCGGAGGCGATGAGATCACAGGAAACCGTCTGTTGCAGCTGTTGCAGACGGGCAAAAGAGGGCCCGGACAGCATGCCATCTGTCTCGATGTCGGTGAAGATGATGATTTTCACGCCCAACTTCTCCATGTTTTGGGCAAACTCCAGGTAATCCAGACCCGAGTCCACCTCCCATCCGGCGGTTTTCACTTTTCCATCGTGGGCATCAATGCCCACGGCAATGCGCTGCGCCCCATAGGTTTTCAAAGCCTGGGCCACCAGTTCCGGGTTGGACACGGCGGCGGAACCAATGACCGCCCGGGCCACCCCCAGAGCAAACACCGCCTCCAGGTCGGCCATGGAGCGGATGCCGCCCCCCAGTTCCACCTGCAGGCCCAGTTTGGCCACCGCCCGCACCAAGTCCGCGTTGCGGCGCACCCCGTCCTTGGCCCCGTCCAAGTCCACCATGTGAATCCACTTCGCCCCAGCTTCCTGGAAGGCCTGGGCCACCGTCATCGGGTCTGAGGCCACCCGGTGCACCGTGTCAAAGCTGCCCTTGTAGAGCCGCACCACGGCCCCGTCCTTCAAATCAATGGCTGGCAAAATAATCATGGGTTCATCGCTCCAAAATTCTTCAAAATTTGCAGGCCCACTTCCCCGCTCTTCTCCGGATGGAACTGGGTGCCGAAAAAGTTTCCGTTCTGCACTGCTGCCACCACTTCCATGCCGTAGTCGGTGGTGGCAATCACTTGACTGGGGTCGTCCGCCCGCCCGGAAAAAGAGTGGACAAAGTACACCCATGCCCCTTCCTCCAGGCCGAGAAACAGCGGGGATGGCTGGGGAAAGGACAGGGCATTCCACCCTATGTGGGGCAGCTTATAGGGGGTCTCCATGCACCGGACACTGCCGGAGATCACCCCCAGCCCCGTGCAGTCCTTCCCCTCCTCGCCCCGGTCAAAGAGCAGCTGCATCCCCAGGCAGATGCCAAGCACCGGTTTTTTCCGGCCCATGTGCAGAATACTCTGATCCAGGCCTGTCTGTCGTAGCTTTTGGATGGCATCAGGGAAGGCCCCCACCCCGGGGAGCAAAATGGCGTTGGCCCGCTCCAGCTCTCCGGCCTCTCCGGTAATGCGGTTATCCACGCCTACATAGGTCAGGGCATTGGAGACGCTTTTCAGGTTCCCCACCCCGTAATCCACAATGGCAGTATAGCTCATACGGTTTCCTCGCTTCTTTAGAGTACGCCCTTGGTGGACCTGACGCCGGCACCCACCACCTGGGCGGCCTCCTTCAAGGCCATTCCCAGAGACTTATACAGAGCCTCGGTGATGTGGTGGGCGTTGTCTCCGTACTCACAGCACTGGTGCAGGGTGATTCCCCCGTGGACCGCAAAGGCCTGCATAAATTCCTTTGTCAAACAGCTGTCGTATGCTCCAATCATGGGCTGGGGCATGTCTGCCTGGAACACCAGATAGGGGCGGTTGGAGCAGTCCAGCACCGTGCGGCACAGGGCCTCGTCCATGGGGACAAAAGCGGTGCCGAAGCGGCGGATGCCGATACGGTCCCCCAGAGCCTGACGGAAGGCCTGGCCCAGCACAATGCCGGTGTCCTCCACCGTGTGGTGGCCATCCACATACAGGTCTCCCTCCACTTGGAGGTTCAGCCCCCACCCGGCGTAAAAGGCCAGGGCGGTAAGCATATGGTCAAAAAAACCGATGCCGGTGGACACCGACACCTCCCCTCCCTCCAGACAGAGGGAGAGGTGAATCTGGGTCTCTTTGGTGTCCCGGCGGATTTCTGCATTTCTCATGGTTATTCTCCTTTCCCAAAGCGCACTTGGATGGAGTTGGCGTGTGCGGTGAGGTGCTCAGACTGGGCCAGGGTAATGATGTCATCCTTCACCCGCTGCAAATCCTCCCGTCCATACTCCAACACACTGGTCCGTTTCAAGAAAGAATCCACCGACAGAGGAGAGAAAAACCGGGCAGTGCCGCTGGTGGGCAGCACATGGTCCGGCCCTGCCATATAGTCCCCCAGGGGTTCCGGGGTGTTGCCCCCCAGGAAAATGGCACCGGCGTTGTGTACCAACTCCATGACCTGGCGGGGGTTTTGGGTGACAATCTCCATGTGCTCCGGGGCCACCTGATCGGCCAGTTTTGCACACGTCTCCAAATCCGGGCAGACAATGGCACAGCCAAAGTCCCGCAAAGACTGCTCCATGATCTCCCGGCGGCTCAGGTAGCCCAGCTGGCGGGTGATCTCTTCCTGTACCCTCTGGGCCAACTCCATGCTGTCGGTGAGCAGCACCGCCGAGGCCAGGGGGTCGTGCTCGGCCTGGCTGAGCAGATCGGCAGCCACATGGCAGGGGTTGGCGGTCCGGTCGGCAATCACCAACACCTCAGAGGGACCGGCCACCATGTCAATGTCCAGGTTGCCGTAGGCCATGCGCTTGGCCTCCGCCACAAAGGCGTTGCCCGGGCCCACCAGCTTATCCACCTGGGGGATGAAGCCCGCTCCATAGGTGAGAGCGGCCACCGCTTGGGCACCGCCCACGGCGATGCACCGGTCCACCCCTGCCACCCAGGCTGCGGCCAGTACCACATCACTGAGGTTTTCTGTGGGCGGGGTGACCATGATGACCTCGTCCACCCCCGCCACCTTGGCGGGGATGACGTTCATGAGCACCGAGCTGGGGTAAGCGGCCCGCCCGCCGGGGACGTACACCCCCACCCGCTGCAAGGGGCGGACCATGCGCCCTACCTGGCCCCCGGTGGGGCTGTCCCACATGCGAAGGCCCATTTGCACCTCGCTCAGAAGCTCCTGCTGATAGGCCCGGATGTGCTGGGCGCTGCGCTGGAGGGCCGTCAGCAGCTGAGCGGGGATTCTCTGGGCCGCCTGTTCCAACTCTTCCATGGCTACCTCCCGGGGAGGATTTCCGTCAAATTTCACAGAGTACTCCTCCACCGCTGCATAGCCCCGCTCCCGCACGTCCGCCAAAATGGCCGCCACGCTGCGCCGAATTTCCGCCCCGGTCTCCGCCGCCCGGGCCCGCATACTCGTCAGCTTTTCCTGTTCACGGCCCTCTCCGGCCACCACCAGTTCCAACATATGTCTCTCTCCTTTTTCCATCAAGTGCCGGACAGGTGAGTCTGGCACTGTTGGATGAAGTCCAAAATCTCTTGTTTGTGCAGCTTCATGCTGGCCGTGTTCACAATGAGCCGGGCCGACACCTGGGCCACGTCCTCAATGGGCACCAGGCCATTTTCCCGCAGGGTGGCCCCCGTCTCCACGATGTCCACAATGCCGTCGGCCAGGCCCAAAATGGGGGCCAGCTCCACACTGCCCTCAATCTTGATGATGTCCACGTCCATTCCCTTGCCTTCAAAAAAGGCCCGGGTGACGTTGGGGTACTTGGAGGCCACCCGGCGGGTTTTATAGGTGGCGTAAAAGTCGCTGCCCTCTTTCACCGCCAAGGCAAACCGACACCGTCCAAAGCCCAGGTCCAGCACCTCGTAGAAGGCCCCGCCCTTTTCCAGAATGGTGTCCTTGCCCACGATGCCCAGATCACACGCCCCATGCTCCACATAGGTGATGACGTCGGGGGCCTTGGCCAGCACCGCATCCAACGGGTAATTGGGCACGGCGTGGATCAGCCGCCGCCCAGGATGACGGATGGGGGTACAGTCCAGCCCCATCTTCTCAAACAGCTCCACGGATTTGTCCTGGAGCCGGCCCTTGGTCAGGGCAATGCGCAACCTCTGACTCATACCTCCAGCCACCTCTCTTCGGAATTGTCCAGGCAGAGCACTTGCAGTGCCCCCTTCTCTTTGGCTAAATTCATGGTGCTGGACAGGGTCCGACAGGGGGACAGCTCACAACTGCCCACCGGCAGACGGTCCATGACCTCCAGCGCGCGGCCCAAACAGCCACTCTCGTAGTGAATGATGGTGAGCAGCTGGGGAACATCCACGTCCAGGCAAGCCCCCACGGCATCCACATCCACGGCAAAACCGGTGGCCTCGGCCCTTCTGCCAAACAACTCCACCAGGTTGTCGTAGCGGCCCCCGGACAGCACTGGAGCTCCCGCCCCTGTGGCGTAGCCCCGGAACACCACCCCGGTGTAGTAGTCAATCTGATGCACCAGCCCCAGGTCAAAGCGCACATAGTCCCCATACCCGGCCTGGCACAGCTCTTTGTAGAGCAGTTCCAGGTAGTCCAGGCTGGGACACGCCCCCGCCAGGGCCCGGGCCTCCTCCAGTACCTCTGGGCCGCCAAACAGGTACGGCAGCCGGCACAGGGCGGCGCAGTCCGGCTGATTGGAGTAGGGGGCCAGAAAATCGTTGAGCACTGCGTAATTTTTGCCCTCAATGAGCAAGCGCATCCGCTCCTGCTCCTCTTGAGGCATGTTCATGCGGCCCGCCAATTCCTGATAAAAGCCCACATGGCCCACCTCTATGTGGAACCCATCCAAGCCGCAGGCCCGCAGGGCGTCAACCGCCAGGGCAATCATCTCCAAATCGGCCTTTTTCCCCGTGGCACCCAGCATCTCCACGCCGCACTGTGCAATCTCGCTGCTCCCCCCCTCGTGGGCATTTCCGGAGCGGAACACCGTCTGATCGTAGTACAGCCGCTGCGGCAGGGGCAGGGTTTTTAACTTGGTCGCCGCCAGGCGGGCAATGGGTGTGGTGGAGTCTGGGCGCATGACCATGATCTTCCCAGATCGGTCAATGATTTTCAGCATGGTCTCCTGGGGCAGCGGACTGCCCGAGTGGACAAACAGGTCGTAAAACTCCACCTCAGGGGTAATGACCTCCGCATAACCCCGGCGGCGGAACAAGTCCACCAGGGCTCCCTGCACTTGCCGCCGCTCCAGGCACTCGGCAAACAGCCGGTCTCGGGTCCCCTCTGGGGTATTGACGTGTATGTTCATGGTGTTCCCCCCCTTTCTTTAGCTCGCTAGTGTAGTAAATATACCAC
>CALXDO010000064.1 GCA_944387075.1 uncultured Oscillospiraceae bacterium
AGCAGCCCGACGGCGCCGTGGTGCAGTTCGGCGGCCAGACCGCCATCAAGCTGGCCAAGGCCCTCACCGACATGGGTGTGCCCATTCTGGGCACCTCCTCCGACGGCGTGGACGCCGCCGAGGACCGGGAGCGTTTCGACGAGATTCTCAACCAGTGCCGCATTCCCCGTGCCAAAGGCCGCACCGTGTTTACCACCGAGGAGGCCCTCCAGGCCGCCCACGAGATCGGCTATCCGGTGCTGGTGCGTCCCTCCTATGTGCTGGGCGGTCAAGGCATGGAGATTGCCTACAACGACCGGAACATCACCGACTTTATGCGCATCATCAACCGCACCGTCCAGGAGCATCCCATTCTGATTGACAAGTATCTCATGGGCCGTGAGGTTGAGGTGGACGGCGTGTTTGACGGGGAGGACATTCTGATCCCCGGCATCATGGAGCACATCGAGCGGGCGGGCGTCCACTCCGGCGACTCCATCTCCGTCTATCCCACCATCCATGTGGAGGACAAGCACAAGGAGACCATCCTGCGCTATACCCGGGATCTGGCCAAGGCTCTGGGGGTCGTGGGGCTCATCAATATCCAGTTCATCATTTACAACGACGATGTGTACGTCATCGAGGTCAACCCCCGTTCCTCTCGTACCATCCCCTATATCTCCAAGGTTACCGGGGTGCCCATCATCGACCTGGCCACCAAGGTCATGGTGGGGCAGAAGCTCCGTGACCTGGGCTACGGCACCGGCATCTACAAGGAGGCCGACTACTACGCCGTAAAGATGCCTGTGTTCTCCTTCGAGAAGCTCACCGACGTGGACACCGGCCTGGGGCCTGAGATGAAGTCCACCGGCGAGGTGCTGGGCATTGCTGAGTCCTTCCCCCAGGCGTTGCTCAAGGCCTTCAAGGGTGCCAATATGCGGGTGCCGAAGAAGGGGGGCCGCATCATCATTACCGTGAAGGATGAGGACAAGCAGGAGATCGTGGGCATTGCCCGTGGCTTTGCTGACATGGGCATTGAGATTCTGGCCACCGCCGGAACCTGTGAAGTGCTCAAGGCGGCTGGCGTACCCTGCACCCAGGTGGCCCGTGTCTCCGAGGCTCACCCCAACATCAGCGATATGATTGCCTCCGGCACCATTGACCTGGTCATCAACACCCCCACCAAGGGACGCCGTCAGGACACCGACGGCTTTAAGATCCGCCGTGCTACGGTGGAACACTCTGTGGGCTGTGTCACCGCCATCGACACCGCCCGGGCCATGCTCACCGTCCGTGAGCAGAGCCGCAGCGCAGACCTGCGCCCCATTGACGTGACTACCATCTAAGGGAGGAGAAACCTGTATGGCACATCAAACTGTCATCGTGCTGGACTTCGGCGGTCAGTACAACCAGCTCATTGCCCGTCGTGTGCGTGAGTGCAACGTGTACTGCGAAGTCAAGCCCTACACCACCCCCTTGGCCGAGTTGAAGGCCATGAACCCCATCGGCATCATCTTTACCGGTGGCCCCAACTCCGTGTACGAGGAGGGGTCCCCCAAGGTAGACCCCGAGATCTTCACCTGGGGCGTGCCTGTGCTGGGCATCTGCTACGGTTGCCAGCTCATGGCCCACACCCTGGGCGGTCAGGTTACTCCCGCCCAGGACGACACCGCCCGGGAGTACGGCAAGACCGAGACCTGGTACAATACCAACAGCCCCATCTTCAAGGGCCTGCCCCAGCAGGGCATTTCCTGGATGAGCCACGGGGACTACATGGCTCAGGTGCCCCAGGGCTTTGAGCTGGTGGCCCACAGCGCCAACTGCCCCAACGTAGCCATTGCCAACGAGGAGAAGGGCTTCTACGGCGTGCAGTACCACCCCGAGGTCAACCACACCGAAAACGGTGTGAAGATGATCCGCAACTTCCTCTATGAGGTGTGCCACGCCTCCGGCGACTGGACCATGGAGGACTACAAGAACACCGCCATTGCCGCCATACGGGAGAAGGTTGGGGATGGTAAGGTGTTGCTGGCTTTGTCCGGCGGCGTGGACTCCTCCGTGTGCGCTGCTCTGCTGGCTGAGGCCGTGGGCAGTCAGCTCACCTGTGTGTTTGTGGACCACGGCCTCATGCGCAAGGATGAGGGTGACGAGGTGGAAGCTGCTTTCTCCAAGTGGGCCATGAACTTCGTCCGGGTGGACGCCGAGGCCCGATTCCTGGCCAAGCTGGCCGGTGTGGACGAGCCCGAGCGTAAGCGCAAGATCATCGGCGAGGAGTTCATCCGCGTCTTTGAGGAAGAGGCCAAGAAGATCGGTGCTGTGGACTTCCTGGCCCAGGGGACCATTTATCCCGATGTCATCGAGTCCGGTGCTGGTGATGCCGCCGTCATCAAGAGCCACCACAACGTGGGCGGCTTGCCCGACTATGTGGACTTCAAGGAGATTCTGGAGCCCCTGCGCCTGCTGTTTAAGGACGAGGTGCGTCAGCTGGGCCGTGAGCTCCAGCTGCCCGAGTACCTAGTCAGCCGTCAGCCCTTCCCCGGTCCAGGTTTGGCCATTCGTGTCATCGGTGACCTGACCAAGGAGAAGCTGGACACCCTGCGGGAGGCCGATGCCATCTACCGGGAGGAGATCGCCGCCGCTGGGGAGGACAAGAACATCAACCAGTATTTCGCTGTTCTCACCAACACCCGTTCTGTGGGTGTCATGGGTGATGGGCGCACCTACGACTACACTCTGGCCCTGCGTGCCGTGACCACCAGCGACTTTATGACCGCCGACTGGGCCCGCATCCCCTACGACCTGTTGGACAAGATCAGCGTCCGCATCGTCAACGAGGTGCCCGGGATCAACCGTATTTGCTACGATATTACCAGTAAACCCCCTGCCACGATAGAGTGGGAATAACTGACAAAACCCGCAAAGCCTTGAAAACACTGGGGTCTTAAAGCGGAAACGGGGCATTTGATAGCAAATTGATAGCAGATACCAAAACCGGATTTACTTTGTTCACTCCC
>CALXDO010000065.1 GCA_944387075.1 uncultured Oscillospiraceae bacterium
GGGGCCTGTGAGGTGCTGCTGCTCATTGACCGGGGCGAAAAGGTGTGGGAGTGTCTGGTGCGTCCGGGCAAGAAGCTGCGCACCGGGGCGAAAATCAGCTTCGGCGAGGGAGAACTTACCGCCGAGGTGGTGGGAGAAGTGGAAGGGGGCAACCGCCTGATCCGCTTCAACTACGAGGGTATTTTCCTGGAGACCCTGGAGCGGCTGGGCAAGATGCCCCTGCCGCCCTATATCAAGGAGGAACTGGAGGACTCCGAGCGGTATCAGACCGTGTATTCCCAGGTGGTGGGGTCCGCTGCTGCCCCTACGGCGGGGCTTCACTTCACGCCCGAACTGCTCCGGCAGGTACAGGACATGGGGGTGAAGGTGTGCTATGTCACCCTCCATGTGGGATTGGGCACCTTCCGACCGGTGAAGGCGGAAGAGGTTACCGACCATGAGATGCACTCGGAATACTGCGTCATTCCCCAGGAGACGGCGGATGTCATCAACGCCACCCGTGCCGCGGGAGGGCGCGTCATTTGTGTGGGCACCACCTCCTGCCGCACCATTGAGAGCTGGGCCAACGAGGACGGAACCATGGAGGCCAAGGCGGGGTGGACCAACATCTTCATCTACCCAGGCTACCGGTTCAAGGTGCTGGACGGGCTGATTACCAACTTCCATCTGCCCGAGTCCACCCTCATTATGCTGGTGTCCGCCCTGGCGGGACGGGAGCATGTGCTGGCAGCCTATCGGGAAGCGGTGGAGAACAAATATCGCTTCTTCAGCTTTGGAGATGCCATGTTCATCTCTTGAACTGCAACGAAAAGGAGACAACCATGTTTGAACTGTTGAAAACCGAGGGCCGGGCCCGCCGGGGCCAGCTCACCACCCCCCACGGCACGGTGCAGACTCCGGTGTTTATGAATGTGGGCACCCAGGGGGCCATCAAGGGCGGCCTGTCCGCCTTTGACCTCAAGGACATCGGCTGTCAGGTGGAGCTGTCCAACACCTACCACCTGCACCTGCGGCCCGGCGACAATGTGGTGCGCCAGATGGGGGGGCTGCACAAGTTTATGCGCTGGGATGGGCCAATGCTCACCGACTCCGGCGGGTTCCAGGTATTTTCTCTGTCCGGACTGCGCAAGATCACCGAGGAGGGGGTCACGTTTGCCTCCCACCTGGACGGGCGCAAGATTTTCATGGGCCCTGAGGAGTCCATGCGCATCCAGTCCAATTTGGGCAGTGACATTGCCATGGCTTTTGACGAGTGTGTGGAGAACCCCGCCACCTATGAATATGCCAAGGCCTCCTGTGAGCGCACCTTGCGGTGGCTGAAGCGGTGCAAGGTGGAGCACGACAAGCTCAACGCCCAGCCCGACTGTGTCAACCCCGGTCAAATGCTCTTCGGCATCAACCAGGGGGCCACCTTCCCGGATTTGCGCATCTGGCACATGCAGGAGACGGCCAAAGTGGAGTGCGACGGGTATGCCATTGGCGGGCTGGCGGTGGGGGAGCCCACCCAAGTGATGTACGACATCATCGACGCGGTGGAGCCCTATATGCCCCAGAACAAGCCCCGCTACCTCATGGGGGTGGGAACACCCTCCAACATCATTGAGGCGGTGGCCCGGGGTGTGGACTTCTTCGACTGTGTCATGCCCGCCCGCAACGCCCGCCATGGCAAGCTGTTTACCTGGAGCGGGTGGATGAACATGAAGAACGAGCGGTACAAAACCGACGAGAAGCCCATTGACCCGGAATGTGATTGCCCAGTGTGCCGCAACTTCTCCCGGGCCTATGTGCGCCACCTGTTTACCGCCGGAGAGATGCTGGGGATGCGCCTGGCGGTCATGCACAACCTGTACTTCTACAACAAACTGGTGGAACGCATTCGGCAGGCACTGGACGAGGGCACCTTCCAGCAGTTCCGGGAGGAGTACTCGGAAAAACTGGCCCAGCGGATGCCGTAAGGCCCAAGACGGGAAAATAGGACTTGTGTTCCAGGGAAAATCCGGGTATAATGTCCTGTGTTGTACCCTGTGATGAAATAAACATATGAAGGAGACGTAGCTATGCCCACAGAGACCGTATACAGCATTGTCATGATTCTGGTCATGATCGCCATTTTCTACTTCATGTTCTTCCGTCCGGAGAGCAAGAAGAAGAAAGAAGCCGCCGCCATGCGCAACAGCTTGAAGGTGGGAGACCAGATTACCACCATTGGCGGTGTTGTTGGAACCATCTGTGCTATCAAGGAAGAGACCATCGTCATGGAGACCGGTGCCGATCGTGTGCGCATCGAGTTCACCAAGTGGGCCATCTCCAGCAAGGGCACCCAGAGCAACCAGGATGTTCCTGCTCAGGAGAAGAGCAAGTAAAGCAGCATGAGAGGTACCCCTTTTGCATATGGTGAAATAACCATGTGGAAAGGGGTGCTTTTTTTGCGTAAGAATGAGGGAAAACGGGGAGGCCCAAACCAGATGGTTTTGGGTGTGGCGTTGGGAACGGCAATCGCCATAGCGGTGGAGCTGCTGGTATTGCTGGTAGGGGCCGTGGCCATATCCGGCGGAGTGATGCGGGAGGATAGCCAGCTTCAGTTGGTGGCCCTGGGCTGTGTGTTGGGCGGCCTGGTGGGGGGCGTGGTGTGTGCCTGTCGTTGGCCGGCCAGGAAGCTGCTGGGTGGTCTGGCGGTGGGGGGGATGTGCGACCTGTTCCTCTTCGTGGTCAGTTTGGCCCGGGGCGGAGGACGAGTCTTGGACGTGCGGGGACTGGTGGTGCTGGCCTGCTGCATCTGCGGCGGGGCACTGGCGGGACTGCTGTGTCTGAAATTCACGAAAAAAAAGCTGTCTGCCGTGCGGCGGGGCAGAGTATAATCCATGAAAATTGGCAGAGGGAGCCATTTCCCTCTGCCAAAGGCCTTGACAAGTGGTGGGAAAATCTCTATAATTCGTAAGAGCATCTACAATAATATAATGGACATTTTGCGAGCTGCCATCTGTTGCGGCTTCTATTTTTTAGCGTTGAAAGGATGAACGTCATGGCCAAGGAATATAAGCTCAGTGCAGAGCGTTTGGAAGAACTCAAGCAGGAACTCAACTACCTCAAGACCGTTCGTGAGAAGGAAGTGGCCGACCAGATCAAGGAGGCCCGCTCTTTCGGCGATCTGTCCGAGAACAGCGAATATGATGAGGCCAAGAACGAGCAGGGCAAGCTTTACTCCCGCATCGCGGAAATCGAGAACATTCTGGCCAACTGCTCGGTCATCGAGGAGACCGACACCGACCCCGACACCGTGCGTCTGGGCAGCAAGATCACGGTCATGGACACGGTGCTGGATGAAGAAGAGACCTATCAGGTGGTGGGCTCTCAGGAGGCAGACCCCATGAATGGCCGCATTTCCGAGGAGTCTCCCTTTGGGAAGGCTCTGCAGGGCAAGCGCATCGGGGATACCGTCATTGTGGACGCCCCCGCCGGCAACATTGAATACAAGGTCGTCAGCATCCAGCGATAAGCGGAAGACGGCTACGAGAAGGAGAGACGATTATGTCGGAACAGAACAAGCAGAATCCGCAGAACGTGCAGGACGAGCCCTCCCTGTCTGAACTGCTGCAAATTCGCCGGGACAAGCTTGCCGACCTCCAGGCGGCAGGCAAGGACCCCTTTATGGTCACCAAGTACGACGTGACTCACCACAGCAACGAAGTTAAGGACAACTTTGAGGCCATGGAGGGCCAGGTGGTGCGTCTGGCTGGCCGTTTGATGAGCAAGCGCGGCATGGGTAAGGCCATTTTTGCCGACTTGCAGGACGGCGGTGGGCGCATTCAGCTCTACGTCCGCATTGACGATGTGGGCGAGGAGACCTTAAACGCATTCAAAAAGTACGACATCGGCGACATTGTGGGGGTGGAGGGCGACGTGTTCCGCACCAAGCGGGGCGAGATCTCCATCAAGGCCCACGCCATCACCCTGCTGTCCAAGTCCCTGCTCCCTCTGCCGGAGAAGTTCCACGGCCTCACCGACGTGGAGACCCGCTGCCGTCAGCGGTATGTGGACCTGATTGTCAATCCCGAGGTGCGCCGCACCTTTGAAATCCGCTCCGCCTTCATCCGCCATGTGCGCAGTTTCCTGGACAACCGAGGCTATATGGAAGTGGAGACCCCTGTGCTCAACACCATTTCCGGCGGCGCCACGGCCCGTCCTTTCATCACCCACCACAATACCCTGGACATTGATATGTACATGCGTATCGCCACCGAGCTGCATCTCAAGCGTCTGGTGGTAGGCGGTCTGGAGCGTGTGTATGAGATTGGCCGAATTTTCCGCAACGAGGGCATGGACACCAAGCACAACCCCGAGTTTACCTCTGTGGAGCTGTATCAGGCCTATGCCGACTTCCACGACATGATGGATCTGTTCGAGGATTTGCTTACCACGGCGGCCCAGAAGATTCTGGGCACCTATCAGCTGGAGTGGCAGGGTCAGCAGATTGACCTGACCCCCGGCTGGCCTCGTCTGACCATGGCGGAGGCGGTCAAGCAGTACACCGGGCTGGACTTTATGGCAGTCACCGACGACGCTGAGGCTGTGGCCCTGGCTGGTTCCATTGGCGTGGAGCTGCCCGAGACCGCTCCCGCCACCTGGGGCAATGCCCTGTATGAGGTGTTCGACCAGAAGGTGGAGGAGAAGCTCATTCAGCCCACCTTTATCACCATGCACCCGGTGGATGTGTCCCCCTTGGCCAAGCGTTCTCCCGCTGACCCCCGTCTCACCGAGCGGTTCGAGCTGTTCATCTGCCGCAGCGAGATGGGCAATGCCTTCTCCGAGCTCAACGACCCCATCGACCAGAAGCAGCGCTTCCAGCGTCAGGTGGAACTGCGGGAAAATGGCGACGAGGAAGCCGGCATGATGGACGAGGACTATATCACGGCCCTGGAGTACGGTCTGCCTCCTACGGGCGGTCTGGGCATCGGCATTGACCGCTGTGTGATGATGCTCACCAACAACGACTCCATCCGTGAGGTTTTGCTGTTCCCCACGATGAAATCTAAAGAGTAAAAAAGCCCGTAAAATCAAGGGTTTTGAGACACAGAAAGCCCCTATATTCGTATAAATCAAAGAAAATTCGTATAGAATTCGTAGCATATATGTGCTATAATTCGTATATGAAAAGATTTATACGAAGGGGGCTTTTTCTATGGCTGGACAAAAAAGGACAAAGACAAAGTACACTGGCGTTTATTTCAATGAGACAACGAAAAAATATGATGTAAAGTATAATTACAAGGTTTATAACCCTACAACTCAAAAAAACGATTATAAAGCAAAATGGTCTTATAATTTAGCAACAATAACAGAGGCTAGGGCTGAGTTAGCAAGACTGCAGACGGAAGGTGTCAAAGCAGAGGATAAAGACATTACCTTATCGGGGGCTTTTGATTT
>CALXDO010000066.1 GCA_944387075.1 uncultured Oscillospiraceae bacterium
TGGACAATGTCAAGGACGGCGACCTCTACGCCCGCGTAGAGAAGGCTCTGAGCGGCGTGGTCTCTGACATGAGCCATGCGTATGTCATGGAAATTACCGCCATGCGCGATGGAAAGCAGGTACAGCCGGATGGGGCCGTACAGGTGACCCTCGCCATCCCCAATAACCTCTCGGCCGACCACTTGAAGCTGTTCTATGTGGCTGAAAACGGCGTAAAGGAAGAGGTTCCCATCACGGTAAACAAGACCGCCAACACCGTAACCGCCAACCTCACCCACTTCAGCACCTATGTGCTGGCCAATGTGATTGTGGATGAGGGCACCGGAACCGTTCCTCCCACGGGCGATGCCAGCCAGCTGGCTCTGTTCGCCGGCGTGATGCTGCTCAGTGCCGCGGGCATCGGCCTGGTGGTAGAGTGCCGCAAGCGCAGAAGCTAAGAAACAGTGCCATGTCTTTGGCATAAGACGTAAACCAAAGGATGTGTCGCAAAACGAAAGTTTTGTGGCACATCCTTTTTTGCTCTCAACCACGAAAATGCATCCATTATGTGGAACTTGTGCGAAGTTTTGGGCATGCAAAAGCCAGCCCTCGCCACACGGGCGGAGCCTTTACAGTTTCCTGTCATCCAGTTCCTCAAGCTGGGCACTTGCCAGTCGGACGGGTGCATTCTCCGGTAATATTTTTTGTGAGTTCAATGCAAATCGTGGCACTCGTATACGGTACACTGATCTTGCTTTTGGTTCTTCATGACAAATTAACCTTAAAGCAAAAAGGCAGACTGGGCAACCCTTTTGGGGTTACTCAGTCTGTCTTTTTTACTGGGGCCTATTTTGCAACAGACCCTTTTCCCTTTATTTCATTCCCTGGCAATAGTGCCGCACCAAGTTCAACGCGTGGTTGGCCGCCAGGGTGCGCACCCGGTCCCGTCGCTGGGCCGCACCCCCCAGGTGCAGTTCCACCACGTCACACCCCTCTGGGGTGGCCAGGGCCACATAGACAAGCCCCACCGGGTTGCCATGCTCATCGCTGTCCGGGCCTGCCACGCCGGTGGTGGACACCGCCAAGTCGCAGCCCAGCACCTTCCGGGCCCCCAGAGCCATCTGCCGGGCCACTTCCCCGCACACCGCCCCCTGGGAATCCAGTATCTCCTCTGACACACCCAACACATTGCTCTTCACGGCATTGGTGTAGCTGACGACCCCGCCGCGCAGTACCGCCGAGGCCCCGGGTACATCCGTGACCCGCTTGGCAATCAGCCCTCCGGTGCAGCTCTCGGCGGTACCCAGGGTCAGCCCCTTTTGGGCCAGCAGAGGCACCACCACCTCCTCCAGGGAGGACACGTCCGCGCCGTAGACCTGATCCCCGAGAAGGTCCCGCACCTGCTGTTCCACCGGGGCAATCATGGCCTTGGCCTGCTCCACGCTCTCCGCCTTGGCGGTGATGCGCAGTTCCACCTCTCCCTCCTTGGCATAGGGGGCCAGAGTGGGATTTTGGAGGGTGTTCATCTTGTCTCGCAGCAGCTGCTCCACCCCCGACTCTCCCAAACCGAACACCCGCAGAGTGCGGGAGTGAATGACCCCCTGGGTCAGCTGGGAGAGGTAGGGCATGGCCTGCTCCCGAAACATGGGGATGCACTCCCGGGGCGGACCGGGGAGCATGATGACATGCACTCCGTCTACACAGAAGGCACACCCAGGGGCGGTACCCCAGTGGTTTTCCAGCACCGTGCATCCCTTTGGCAGATAGGCCTGCTGTAAATTGTTTTCCGTCATGGTGCGCCCCGACCGGGCGAAATAGTCCCGGATGCTCTGGGCACAGTCCGGGTGGTATTCCAGGGGCAGCCCAAAGGCCTGGGCCACCACCTTCTTGGTCAAATCATCGCAGGTGGGCCCCAGCCCTCCCGTGGTAATGAGGATGTCCGCCCGGCCTCTGGCCACCTCCACGGCCTGGGCCAGCCGCCCGGGATTGTCCCCCACCACCGTGTGGTGGTACACGTTCAGCCCCATGCCCGACAACAGGCGGCTCAGGTCCCGGGCATTGGTGTTTACGATGTTGCCCAGCAGCAGCTCGGTGCCCACGGCCAGCAGTTCCACTTGATGTTCCATACTTCGTTCCCTCCTGTGCTCTTTCCTGCTATCCTATTCCCCCCACGCCCCCTTGTCAATGCCCCACATCTTTTCCACTTTAGTGCATCAGAAAAAAAGACTTGCATTTTCCTATCAGTTGGGCTATAATGACATCACTTAGATAAAGCGAGGTTTGCAACGATGACCTGCACTTCCACCCACAACTCCATGGCTTTTGTCCGCTTTACTCGATTTACCGGGTACGGCTATTTTGTCATGGAATTATGCGGCATATGAGTGAGGCATTCCACCCCTGTCTTGGCTGGGGGAAACGCTGGCATACCTGAGAGGAACGCTCATTGACGCATGTGGCAGTCAATGGGCGATTTTTTTATCTTATGACACAAGACGAAAGGATGAACATACCATGGTTATTGTTATGAAACCCTCCGCTACCACAGATACCATTCAGGCTCTGGTTCACCAGCTGGAGCAGGATCACCCGGAAGTGCGGGTGAGCATCACCAAGGGCGTGGGCTGCTCCATTCTGGGCCTGGTGGGGGACACCTCCCGCATTGACCAGGACAAACTCATCATCCACAAAGACGTGGACCGGGTGATGCGAGTGCAGGAGCCTTACAAGAAGGCCAACCGCAAGTTCCACCCCCATGACAGTGCCGTGCGCGTGGGGGATGCCGTCATCGGCGGGGGCGGGTTCACCGTCATCGCCGGCCCCTGTTCGGTGGAGAGCCGGGAGCAGATCATTGATGTGGCCCAGTCGGTGAAGGCCTCTGGGGCCTCCCTGTTGCGGGGCGGCGCCTTCAAGCCCCGCACCTCCCCCTACGCCTTCCAGGGCATGGGCACCCCCGGCCTGGATCTGCTGTTGGAGGCCAAGGCGGAGACTGGTCTGCCCATTGTCACCGAGCTGATGAGCCCCAAGTACTGTGAGCTGTTCGAGGAAAAGGTGGACATGGTGCAGATTGGCGCGCGGAACATGCAGAATTTCGATCTGCTCAAAGAAGTGGGCCAGATGTCCAAGCCCATCTTGCTCAAGCGGGGCCTGGCCAATACCTATGAGGAATGGATTATGTCGGCGGAGTACATCATGGCCGCCGGTAATGAGAACGTAATTCTGTGTGAGCGGGGGGTGCGCACCTTTGAGACCTACACCCGCAATACCCTGGATCTGTCTGCCATCCCTGCCATCCGCCGCATGAGCCACCTGCCCATTGTGGTAGACCCCTCCCACGCCGCGGGTATGTACTGGATGGTGGAGCCTCTGGCCATGGCCGCTGTAGCGGTGGGCGCCGACGGCCTGATGGTGGAGGTACACAACGACCCCGCCTGCGCCCTGTGCGATGGGCAGCAGTCCCTGACCCCTGAGAAGTTCCGCCGCCTCATGGACAAGGTGACCCCCCTGGTGGAACTGATGGGCAAAACCTTGACATAATTCAAAGACGAGGACGAGAGAGGAGTTGAGCTTATGGCCATGTTAGAGCGTACCCTCACCGGAGATTTCAATGAAGTCCTTCACAAGCTGCACAACGGAATTCTGGATGCCAGCATATCCGCCTCCTACGAAAATGGCACCAACTACATGATGGGAGACACCCACTGTGCCATGCGCATGTATGAGCGGTACAGTTACACAGGAAGCAACCGGGTAGCCCTGTGCTTCATCCTCACCGGGCTGGGAGACCAGCTCCGCCTTACCGCCATCACCGCCGGCGGCAGCCAGGCCCTATTCTTCAAAATCAACACCTGGGGCGAGGATGCCTTTCTGGACACCCTGGCCCAAGTGGTAGACCAACTCTGAGAGGAGAAGTTCCCCATGCACACCCTCACGGTCCCTCTCCCTGGACGGGAGTATGATATTTTCATCCAATCCGGCCTGCTGCCCGGGGCTGGGGGGCACATCCGCTCCCTCCTCCCCCGCGCCCGGAAAGCCGCCCTGGTCACCGATTCCAACGTGGCCCCGCTGTACGGAACAACCGTGGCAGACAGCCTGACCCAGGCGGGCTTCCAGGTAGAGACCTTTGTGGTTCCCGCCGGGGAGGAGAGCAAGTGTGCCGCCCAGCTCTCCGACCTGTGGAGCAGCTTTGCCCGCTTTGGCCTGACCCGCACCGATTTGGTGGTGGCCCTGGGGGGCGGCGTGGTGGGGGACTTGGCGGGATTTGCCGCTGCCACCATCTTGCGGGGCGTATCGCTCATTCAGATTCCCACCACCCTCCTGGCCCAGGTGGACTCCTCGGTGGGGGGAAAGGTGGCCATTGACCTGCCCGAGGGCAAAAACTTAGCCGGTGCCTTCTACCAGCCCCGGCTGGTGCTCATGGACCCGGACACCTTGAACACCCTGCCCGACGCCACCTTCGCCGACGGCATGGCAGAGGTCATCAAGTACGGCTGCATTGCAGACCGGGATTTCCTGGACTTTCTGGCCCAACATCCGTCCCGCTCCGCCATCATGGCCCACATCGTCCAGGTGCTCCACACCTGCTGCCGCATCAAAGCGGAAGTGGTGGCTGAGGACGAGTTGGACACCGGGCGGCGTATGATCCTCAACTTCGGCCACACCCTGGGCCACGCCTATGAGCTGGCGGGGCACTACTCCGCCTACACCCACGGGCAGGGGGTGGCGGCGGGCATGGTACGGGCCGCCGAGTTGGGCATTTCCCTGGGGCTCACCCCCGCCCACCTCTCCGGCTCCATTGCCCGGCTGGTGCAGGCCTTCGGCCTTCCCACCTCCATTCCCTGCTCCCCTGCGGATTACGCCGCCGCCATTGGGCTGGATAAGAAGGGGGCGGGCAACTCCCTCTCTCTCATTCTCCTAGACCGTCCCGGCCACGCCGTGGCCTATCCCATTCAAAAAGAGCAGCTGCTTGCCATGCTGTAACGAGGTATCGCTATGAACGTCACCATCACCCCCGCCAAGCTCCACGGCCCCGTCACCCCGCCCCCTTCCAAAAGCCAGGCCCACCGGCTCATCATTGCCGCGGCTCTGGCCCAGGGGGAGAGCATCCTCACCAACGTGGCCCCATCCCAGGACATTCTGGCCACCATCCGGTGTATGGAGGCCCTGGGGGCCGCCTTTGCCTGGAGCGGCTCCACCCTCACCGTCCACGGCCTTTCCATGAACCGCCCCTTCCACCACCTCCCCCACCTGGACTGTGGGGAGTCCGGCTCCACCCTGCGCTTTCTCATCCCCATCGCTCTGGCGGTGGCGGGAGGCGGGGTGTTCACCGGCCAGGGACGGCTGATGGAGCGGCCCCAGAAGCCCTATTTTAACCTCTTCGACGCCAAAGGCATTTCTTACACCTTGGAGCAAGGGGTGCTCACGGTGCAGGGGCAGCTTCCCGCCGGGGATTACCCCCTGCCCGGAAATGTGTCCAGCCAATTTGTCACCGGCCTGCTCTACGCCCTGCCTCTGGTGGAGGGCACCTCCACCATCACCCTCACCTCTCCCCTGGAGTCGGAGGACTATGTGGCCATGACCCGGGAGGCCCTTACCGCCGCAGGCATTACTCTGGACGGGTACACCATTCCCGGCGGTCAACACTATGCCCCCATCCAGGGCAGCGTGGAGGCGGACTGGTCCCAGGCGGGCTTCTTCTACGCCGCACGGGGGTTGGGCAACGACTTGGACATCCGGGGGTTGAACTCCCATTCCAAGCAGGGCGACCAGCGAATCGTCTCTTTTTCTCAGCGGCTTGCCGGGCCGGAGACGGAGCTGACCCTGGACGTGAGCCAGTGCCCCGACCTGGTCCCGCCGCTGGCGGCTCTGTGTGCCGGCATGGCGGGCAAGACCACCCACATCGTGGGGGCGGCTCGGCTGCGCATTAAGGAGAGCGACCGGCTGGCCACCACCTCCCAGGTCCTCCGTGCCCTGGGGGCCAACGTGGAAGAACTGTCCCAGGGGCTGACCATCCAAGGGGTCGCCCAATTGGCCGGGGGTGTCACCGTCCCCTGCCACAACGACCATCGCATTGCCATGATGGCGGCGGTGGCCGCCACCCGCTGCGTTGCCCCCATCACCCTCACAGGCGCTCAGTGCGTGGCCAAATCCTTCCCCGACTTCTGGGAGGTCTATGAGCAGTTGGGAGGACAGATTGAACGAAATGAGGAGACTCTATGAAATATACCATTTTCGGCGAATCCCACGGCCCCGCCATTGGGGTGACCCTCACCGGCGTTCCCGCCGGGCTGGAGTTGGACTGGGAGACCATTGAAACCGATATGGCCCGCCGGGCCCCCGGCAAATCCCCTCTGGCCACCGCCCGGAAGGAAGCGGACCAGGTGCAGGTGCTCTCCGGGATGTTTGAGGGGAAAACCACCGGCTCCCCCCTGTGCGCCATGATCGCCAACACCGACACCCGCTCGGCTGACTACAGCCGTACCCGTGATTTGGCCCGGCCTGGACACGCCGACTACCCCGCCCATGTGCGCTACCAGGGCTGCAACGACTACCGGGGCGGCGGTCACTTCTCCGGGCGGCTCACCGCCCCCCTGGTGTTTGCCGGAGCCATTGCCAAGCAGATTTTGGCCCAGCGCGGCATTTTCGTGGGAGCACACATCAGTTCCATCTACGGAGTCAACGACGAGAGCCTGGAGGATTGGGACTCCCTGCAAAACGTGGCCCACAAGCCCTTCCCGGTGCTGGACGACGAGAAGGGTCTGGAGATGCAGCAGGCCATTTTAGAGGCCAAAGAGGAACTGGACTCGGTGGGCGGCTCCATCGAATGCGGGGTGTTTGGCCTTCCCGCCGGGTATGGCTCCCCCGACTTTGGAGAGAACGCCGAGGGCATTTTCTCCCAGTACCTGTTTGCGGTCCCGGCGGTGAAGGCGGTGGCCTTCGGGGCCGGCACGGCCTTCTCCCTCATGCGCGGCTCCGAGGCCAATGATCCCCTATATGTAGACGAGCATGGCAACGTGGGGGCGGAGCAAAACTGTGCGGGCGGCATCAACGGCGGCATCACCAACGGTATGCCTTTGGTCTTTGAAGTGACCATGCGCCCCACCCCCTCCATTGCCCGCACCCAATTTACCATTGATATGAAGCGCATGGAAAATGCGGAGCTTACCTTGCAGGGGCGGCACGACCCCTGCGTAGTTCCCCGGGCAGTGCCGGTGATCGAAGCCGCCGCCGCTCTGGCTGCCTGCGAACTTCTGGGCATCTAGTTTTCCCGTAGGAGGAGACCTTTTCATGGACGAGTTAGAGAGATTGAGAGAACAGATTGATGGCATTGACCGGCAAATGGTGGAGCTGTTTCGCCAGCGTATGGCGGTCACCGCCCAGGTGGGCCGCTACAAGCTGGAGCGGGGCCTGCCCGTGCTGGACGCCGCCCGGGAGCGGCAGGTGCTGCAAAACAAGATTCAGCTGGTGGACGGGGAACTGCGCCCCGGCGTCACCACCCTGTTTCAGACCATCATGTCCATCTCCCGCCGCCAGCAGCGGGACATGACCCGGGAACGGGCGGACAACCCCGGCCTGCCCCGGTTTGTCCAGGCTCTGTCCGGGGTGCGCACCCCGGTGGAGCAGCCCCGGGTGGTGTTCCAGGGGGAGCCGGGCGCTTACAGTGAGCAGGCCTGTGTCAACTTCTTCGGGGAAGGGGTGCAGGCCACCGGGCTGCCCCAGTTTGAGGACGCCTTTGTGGCCCTCAAAGAGGGCCGGGCGGACTATGCCGTGCTGCCCGTGGAAAACAGCTCCACCGGGGCCATTCGACAGATCTACGATCTGCTGGCCCAATATGACTTCTTTTTGGTGGGGGAAACCACGGTGAAAGTGGATCACTGCCTCATGGCCCTGCCTGGGGCCACCCTGGACACCATCACCCACGTCTACTCCCATGAACAAGGCCTGATGCAAAGCGTCCGATTTTTGAAGCAGCACCCCCACTGGCGGCAAGTGCCCCAGTCGGACACCGCCGGAAGCGCCAAAATGGTAGCCGCCAGCGGAGACCTCACCAAAGCCGCCCTGTGTTCTGCCCGTGCCGCCCAGCTCTATGGGCTGAACATCCTGGTGCGCGCCACCAACGACAGTCCCCACAACACCACCCGCTTTGTGGTGGTCTCCCCCCGCATGGAACTGCGGGACAGGGCCGACATCATCAGCACCGTCTTTCTCCTCCCCCACGAGGCGGGCTCACTCCACGAGATTCTCACCATCTTTGCCGTCCACGGGCTGAATTTGGTGAAACTGGAGTCCCGTCCCCTGCCGGATCACAGCTGGGAGTACATGTTCTTTTTGGAGTTCACCGGCAACCTCAACACCCCTGAGATTGCCGACGTCTTGCACGAGCTCTCCCAAACTACGGGAGACTTTCGAGTATTGGGCAACTTTGTTTCGAATTTGGAGGGATAGAGATGAAAAATATCATCCTCATTGGTATGATGGGCTGCGGAAAAACCACCGCCGGGCATCTGTTGGCCCAGCAGCTGGGCCGCCCCTTTGTGGACTGCGACGAACTCATGGAAGGAAACACCGGGCGCACCATCTCGGAAATCTTTTCTCAGGATGGGGAGCGGGGCTTCCGCTCCCTGGAAAGCCAGATTTTGGAGCAGCTCAGCCACCAGGAAGGGCTGGTAATCGCCACCGGCGGCGGGGCAGTGCTCTCCCGCAACAACGTGGTATCTCTGCGCCGCAACGGCATTCTGGTCTTTCTGGACCGTCCCATTGAGGAGATCTGTGAAACCCTCGATACCCAAGATCGTCCTCTGGCCCAGGAGGGACATGAGGCCTTCGTGGCCCGTCACCACCACCGGCTGCCCCACTACCTCACTGCCGCCGACGTCATCATCCATGACTTTTCCACACCGGAGACCACCGTTGCGGAAATTCTGGAGAAAATCTCGGAGGTGGGAAAAAAATTTCTCATTCTCAACGGCCCCAACCTGAACCTGCTGGGCAAGCGGCAGCCTGCCATTTACGGCCAGGAAAGCTATGCCTCCCTGTGCGCCACGGTCCAGAACTACGCCAGGGAACACAACTCCACCGCCACCTGCTTCCAGTCCAACCACGAGGGGGCCCTCATCGATCAGATTCAGGCCGCTGACGGGGTATTTGACGCCATCATCCTCAATCCTGGGTCCTTTGCCAATTACAGCTATGCCATCTATGACGCCATCCAGGCGGTGGACACCCCCACGTTCGAGGTGCACATCAGCAACATCCAGGCCCGGGAGCCCTTCCGCTCCGTGTCCGTCACCGCCCCGGCCTGCGTGGGCCAAATCTACGGCCTGGGCTTTGAGGGGTATCTGCGGGCCATGGATTTCTTTCTCAAGGGAGGGCAATAGTCATGTTACAAGTCATCGGTGATCCCATCCTGCACTCCAAATCTCCCATCATCCAGTCCACCATGCTGGATCATTTGGGCCTGGATATTCCCTACACGCCTCAATGGGTCAAAAAGGGGGGCGTGGAAGCTTATCTTACCTGGGCCAAAGACCACGGCGTCACTGGCTTTAACGCCACCATGCCCCACAAAGAGGACCTGGTCCCTCTTATGGATGAACTGGGCACAGAGGCCATCCAGTACGGAGCGGTGAACACCGTTTGTCTGCGTGATGGGGCCTGGGTGGGCCACAACACCGACGGGGATGGCTGCCTGGACTCTCTCATCTACGCCGGAATGTGGCCGGCCCGGCAGGTGGTGCTGCTGGGGGCGGGCGGAGCCGCCCGCGCCGTGGCCCTGCGCCTGGCCACGGGGGGAGCGGAGCGGATCTGGGTGTGCAACCGCACCTTATCCAAGGCCCAGCAGCTGTGCCAGCTGGACCCCACCGGTGTGCTCACCCCCGCGGGCTTTGAGCCAAAAACGCTGGTGGACGTGTGCACACAGGCCCAGCTGGTCATCAACTGCACCAACCTGGGCATGGACGACTGTCCCCACCAGTTTGAGGACTTCTCCTTCTTGGATGCGCTTCCCCGTGACGCCGGGGTGATGGACCTCATCTACCATCCCGCCCGCACCCAGCTGCTCCAACAGGCCCAACAGCGGGGCCTGAAGGTGAGCAACGGCCTGCCCATGCTGGTCTACCAGGCCATTTTCTCCCTGGAGTACTTTCTGGGCCGTAAACTTCCCCGCCAGGAACTGGCACAGGTGGTGTTTACCAAACTGGGCCTGATATAGACAGAATCGACAATATAATTCACACAGTTTCATAACATCTAACAATCCTTCTTTT
The DNA here is from genome assembly GCA_944387075.1 of uncultured Oscillospiraceae bacterium. Classification (GTDB taxonomy): domain Bacteria; phylum Bacillota; class Clostridia; order Oscillospirales; family Oscillospiraceae; genus Enterenecus. Next base: position 10,245 of record CALXDO010000066.1, read on the forward strand.
GTTTACTTTTCCTATGTCTCATGGTACACTGAGTATAAGTGAACAACAAGAAGGATTGTTACCGCATGAGCAAAACCAGATGTACCGATGGGGGCGTACCACAGAGAGCCCCTTGGGTGACGTCTGGCTTTTTTCACCCATGCCATTTCATTCCGATGGGCCCCCCTTCCAAGGGTCCCACATTTCACACCCAGGAGGTGATGCAGCGCACATTGTGCACATTCCCATCCACCACGAGAATAGGAGGAACATCAACCATGCACAAGTTTTCCATGAAGGTGGGTGCTCTGGCCACCGTGTTTGCCATGTGTCTGTCCAGTGTGAGCTATGCCGCCGCACTGCCTCTGTCCCAGGCCAGCCCGGTTGCCAACACCGCCACCACCTATGCCAACGAGGTGACCAGCCCCAACCTGGCGCTGAAGGCCACCGCCACCTCGTCCGCCAACGAGACCGACAACTTCACCCAGGACAAAGCCATCGACGGCAACTTGGAGACCCGCTGGTCCAGCGGCTCCGTGGAGACCGCCCCCCAGTGGCTGCAGCTAGACTTCGGCACCCCCACCACCTTCAACTGCGTCCGACTTCTGTGGGAGCGTTCCGGCGGCAAGGCCTACCAGGTTCAAACCTCGGACGACGCCTCCAAGTGGACGGATGTGGCCACCGTCACCGACGGTGAGCCCGAGGAGATCCGTTCCATCACGTTCGACGCTGTCACCGCCCGCTACGTCCGGGTGTACGTCACCGAGAACTTCCCCGACATCTGGACCTGTGTGTCCCTCTATGAGATGGAAGTGTACAACAACACTTGGGAATTCATTCTCTCCCAGGCAGAAAGCCAGCTCCAGAACGCTCAGAACTGGAACGCCCTGAGCCGAGATGTCTCCCTCATTGAGACCACCGACTACGGCGCCACCGTCACCTGGAGCGAAGACTCCGACTATCTGGCCGTGGAGTACGGCGTGCTGAAGGTAACCCAGCCGGAGACCACCACCCAGGCCACCCTCACCGCCACCATCACTTACGGGGAGAACCGCTCCACCTATCAGATTCCCGTGCAGATCCTGTCCAAGACCGACCTGGACAATACCTACGATCTCAACCCCACCCCCCAGAAGCTGGAGATGCAGTACGGTCTCATCGACTTTGACAACGTCAAGGTGTACTACGAGGACGGCATCACCGACGTGACCCGCGCCCGCGTGAAAGAGATCATGGACAAGCAGGGTGTGTCCTACTCCGTCACCACCAACTACGACGAGAGCACCCTGGCCTTGGGGCTGCACGGCTCCAAGGGTGCCGTGGATGCCGCCACCACCAGCTATGACGCCGACCTGTTCACCCCCAGCGAGACCAAGTACGACGCCCACTATGTGGACATCAACCAGAATGGCCGGGTGACCATCCTGGGTGAGGATGACGACGCCGTGTACTATGGCCTGGCCACCCTGGACGACGCCATGAGCACCGTGGACGGCCAGAAGCTGACCTGTGCCACCATTCAGGACTACGCCAACATGCAGTACCGCGGCGTGGTGGAGGGCTTCTACGGCAAGGTGTACACCGTAGAGGATATTCTCTCCCTCTTCGACTACATGGAAGAGAACAAGATGAACACCTTTGTCTACGGCCCCAAGGGCGATCCCTATCACCTGGGCAACTGGAGGGACGAGTACCCCACCACCATCACCGACGAGCAGCGTTTCTATGGCATGATGACCCAGGACGACATCAAGACCATCGCCGCTGCCGCCGCCGCCAACAACATCTCCTTTGTCTGGTCCATTCACCCCGCCATGCAAAACGGCATCAACTTCCTGGATAAGAACAGCGTGGACCAGGGCATCAACGACATTCTGGAGAAGTTCGACCACATGTATGATCTGGGCATCCGCCAGTTTGGCGTGTTCGTGGACGACATCGACCTGAGCACCGCCCTCCAGGGCTCTGAGAACCAGGCCTACATGATCGCGGAGATTCAGCGCCGCCTGGAGGCCAAGTACAACACCGCCGACACCCCCGCAGCCGACCATGTGGGCGGCACCTTCTATGTGCCCAGCTTCTATGGCCTGGACTTCGGCAATGACGCCCAGCTGACCCAAAACCTGGGAGCCTTTAAAAAGGCCAACGAGGGCAACAATGTCATCATGATGATGACCGGCTCCGGCTGCTGGTCCCCCGTGACCAACAACGCCCTCCAGCTCATCCGCAACTACACGGGAAAGAAGCCCGTGATGTGGTGGAACTACCCCGTCAACGACAACATTGACGACCAGCTGTACATGAACCGCATCAACGCTGTCTACGGCACCGACCTGGACGTGGTGGACGGCATGGGTATTCTGTCCAACCCCATGAACCAGGCCGAGGCCAGCAAGGTCTCCCTGTACGGCGTGTCGGACTACACCTGGAACACCCCCAACTTTGACGTGCAGGGCAACTGGGAGGAATCCTTCGAGACCTACACCGACGATCCCGCCATGCAGGATGCCCTGCGCACCTTCGCCAGCCACGCCTCCAAGAACCAGGATCTGACCAACATCAACTCCATCTTCAACGCCTACAAGTCGGACAGTTCCAACTCCCAGGCAGTGCTGGACGAGATGCAGAAGATTGTGGATGCCTGCCAGCTCATCCTCACCCTCAAGGACAGCTCCGACCCCAAGCTGGTGAATCTGGAAGAGGAGATCCGCCCCTGGGTGTACCGCCTCAATGACATGAGCCAAATCATCATTGACTGCATCCAGGCCATGCACGGTGAGGAGAGCCAGCGGTTTAGCCACCTGATGAACGCCATTCTCCTCACCAATGGCATCGACAGCCTGGACAAGTACAAGGTGGAGAGCCTGGAAGGTCAGGGCACCACCCAGACCATCAGCAACTATGTGGTCAACCCCGGCGCTCTGTACATCCTGCCCTTCGCTCGGGACATCATGAACCAGGCCAGCCAGTCCTTCTTCACCGCTGCCCCCGGCCCCTTCGTCTATACCGACACCAATTCCGAGGGCTGGTCTATGACCAAGACCGATGGCACCTTCACCGTTCCCTCTGGTGAGACCGTGACCCTGGCCGCCGGTTCCTATGTCCAGTTCGATCTGGCCCAGGTGGTCACCCTGGCCTCTGTCAACGGCTTGGACGAACTGAAGGCGCAGACTTCCCTGGATGGCAAGACCTGGAGCGACTTTACCGCCGGCACTCAGGCCCGCTATGTACAGGTGCTCAACGCCACCCAGAACGAGGTTTCCGTGGATCTCAGCCAGGTATCCATTACCGCCCAGGTGGTGAGCATCTCCGGCGTCACCTCTACCGCCCAGTTCTGGGAGCCCAACAATTACCCCACCGGCAACGTCAGTGATTACAACACCACCACCTTTGTCTGGCTCAACAGCCAGCAGGTGGGCACCAGCCTGACCATTACCTACAACGCTCTGACCAGCATCAACCGCCTGGAGTTCGCCACCACCTCCGATGGTGACCGCATGCAGGGCAAGGTGAACCTGGAGTACCAGAACGCCGACGGCAGCTGGATTTCCGCGGGCATTGTGGACAGCGACGACTTTGTGGACGGCTCCATTGCCGTGGACTTTGAGCCTGTCCAGGCCAAAGCCATCCGGGCCACCGTCTCCGAGTCCCGTTCCACCAACTGGCTGAAGATCACCGAGTTCCACGGCGTGTCCACCGACTCCAAGTCCGTGGCCACCGTCAACGGCGTGGGTGAGGCCAAGCTCACCGACCGGGACGTGATGAGCTTTGTCCAGCTCTCCGGCCAGGGCGAAGTGGTGTACCACGTCTACGAGAGCGTCAAGGCCAACGACCTCATCCTCTACAACGCCCAGAACACCTGGGACGGGGTGAGTGTCTACGCCGTCACCGCCAATGGCGAGACTCTGCTGGAGCATGACACCCAGGCCAGCACCGCCGGTTCCCGGGTCTACCACGCCAACCAGCTCAAGGGCATCACCGCCTTCCGCATCGCCTACACCGACGGTCTCTACCTCAACGAGATTGAGGTCAAGGGAGATCGCTTTGTGGCCCTGAACCTCAACGGCATCCAGTCCCAGGTGGACGCTGCCAAGGCAGCCGCCGCCCAGACCGGCTACACCGAGGCGTCCATCGCCGCCCTCAACCAAGCCATTGCCGCTGTGGAGGCCCTTCTGGCCGACAACGCTCTGGGTGAGCCTGTGACCCAGCAGACCCTGACCGCCGCAGTTGACGCTATGAACGCCGCCGTGAAGGCTCTGGTCCCCGCAGGACCGGAGGTCAGCCCCAGCCCTGAGGTGACTCCCTCTCCCGAGGTGTCTCCCTCTCCCGAGGTGTCTCCCTCTCCCGAGGTGACTCCCTCTCAGAACCCCGAAGTCACCAGCCAGCCTGTTGTGACTTCCACCCCCACTCCCACCAACCTGCCCCAGGGCAGCCAACAGCCCACCAACTCTGATCAGCCCCAGACTGGCGACCCCAGCAGTGTGATGACCCTCATGACCATCATGCTCTCCGGTGCTGCCGGCTGTGCTGTGATTCTGCTGCTGGCCGCTGTCAAGCGCCGCCGCAGCTAATTGCGCAAAAAATACGGTCAGCCCAAAGGCTGACCGTATTTTTTGTTACAAAAGCGCATGGGCCACTGAAATCCAGCGGCCCATGTAACTTTGCTCTTACAGTTCAACGTCCTCGTAGTCGTCGTACTCGGAGGAACAGAAGCAGCAGTTTGCCTTCTTCTCCTCCACCTTGTCGGCAATGGCGTAGAACGTGTCCACAATTTTGTCCCAGTATGCCATAACCAGGCACACCACAGCACTCACAGCCATAGCCACAGCGGCTGCCTTCAAGATCAAGCGGATGACTTTCACATTCCGTCCCTCCTTATGTGTTTCGGTACGTCATAGTTTACACGATTTGCTCTAAAAAAACAATGGGAATTGAAAAAAATTCACAACTACCTCTGCCCCTGTCTTTCCCCCCACTCCCGGTTTCCACGCTTTGCACCACGAAGATGGAATTTCCCCCGAAAATTTCCATCCTTTGTACACGCTCTGGGGGAAAACTCCACTTGTTTTTTTATGTGAAATGGAATACAATGTATAGACTAAACAATACAACCTCGCAACTCCACTCTTACCATAGAAAGGAAGGGTTCCATGAAGATACAAACGGAAAAGGGCCGCATCCGCATTGCCAGCGAAGTATTCAGCAACATCACCGGTGCCGTGGCCACCAGCTGCTACGGCGTAAAGGGTATGGCGTTCCGCTCCAAAACCGACGGCCTGGTCCACCTGCTGCGCCGGGAGTCCATGTCCAAAGGCGTCAAACTGGTCTACCATGAGGATGATTCCGTGTCCATTGAGTTGCACATCATCGTGGACAACGGGGTAAACCTGGTGGCGGTGAGCCGCTCCATCCAGAACGAAGTCAAATACAACGTCAACCGTCTGACCGGCGTGGAAGTGCGCAGCGTCTCCGTCTGCGTGGACTCCATGGTCATTGGCTGAGTGTCAGACCGGATAGAAAGGAATTTGCTGAACTATGATCGATATCATTGATGGCGCATTGTTTCAACGCATGGTGGTGCATGCTGCCGCCTCCATCAACGCCCAGAAACAGAGCATCAACGAGCTCAACGTGTTCCCTGTGCCCGACGGTGACACCGGCACCAATATGTCCCTGACCATCGGCACCGCCGCCGCGGAGGCCAAGAAAAAGCCTGCCGCCACCGTGGGTCAGGCTGCCGCCACCAACGCCTCCGCCCTGCTGCGGGGCGCCCGGGGCAACTCCGGCGTCATTCTCTCCCTGCTGTTCCGCGGTGTGTCCAAGGCCCTGAAGGACCACGACACCGCCGACGGCGTGGTGCTGGCCCATGCCCTCAACGAGGGCGTCTCCGCCGCCTACAAAGCCGTGATGAAGCCCGCCGAGGGCACCATCCTCACCGTCTCCCGCCTGTCTGCCAAGGCCGCTACCGAGGCCGCCCAGGAGCAAAACAGTGCTGAGCATGTGCTGGAGGCTGCCATTGCCCATGGCCAGGAGGCTCTGGCCGAGACCATCAACCAAAACCCTGTGCTGAAAAAGGCGGGCGTGGTGGATGCCGGCGGCAAGGGCTACCTCATCATCCTCCAGGGTATGCTGGACGAGATGCGGGGCATTGCCGCACCCGAGGCGGACAACACCGACGCGCCCCAGGCCAAGGATAAAGCGGACTTTGCCTCCTTTGAGACCGGAGACATCACCTTCGGCTACTGCACCGAGTTCATCTGCTCCCGGGACAACACCAAGGACCCCGGCCTGCTGCGCTCCTTCCTCAATGGCATGGGTGACAGCCTGGTGCTGGTGGACGACGACGAGATCATCAAGGTCCACGTCCACACCAACCACCCCGGCCGGGTGCTGGAAGAGGCTTTGACCTACGGTGCTCTGCTCACTGTGAAGATTGAGAACATGCGGGAGCAGCACACCGAAATTCTGGAGGAGGCCAAAGACGAGCCTGCCGTAGCCCCTGCCGAGAAGAAGTACGGTGTGGTGGCTGTGTGCGCCGGCGGCGGACTGGCCTCTGTATTCCGGGACTTGGGCGTGGACGGCATCATCTCCGGCGGTCAGACCATGAACCCCTCCACCGAGGACATCCTGCGGGAAATTGCCCGCACCCCCGCTGAGACGGTGTTCGTACTGCCCAACAACAAGAACATCATCATGGCCGCCCAGCAGTGTGTGGGTCTCATTGACGGCAAGGAAGTGGTGGTCATCCCCACCCGCACCGTGCCCCAGGGCATTTCCGCCCTGCTGGTGATGGACCCCGAGGGCGAGGTGGCCGACAATGTGTCTGCCATGCAGGAGGCCATGGGCCATGTGCACACCAGCGAGGTGACCTATGCCGCCCGCAACTCTGATTTTGATGGCTTTGCCATCAAGGAGGGCGACTACATGGCCCTCAGCGATGGTCAGCTGTTCGGCACCGCCCAGTCCATGGAGGAGCTGCTGGAGAACCTGGCCCAGGCCGAGACCCAGCAGAAGGCCGAGTTCATCAACATCTTCTACGGCGAGGACGTGGCCGAAGAGGAGGCGGGCAAAGCTCTGGAGCTGTTCCAGCGTCTGTGTCCCAACGCGGAGATCACCCTGCTCAGCGGCGGTCAGCCCGTGTACTACTATATGATTTCCGCAGAATAACGTTCCAAACCAGCCAAACCGGCGGTGCAAGCCTGCACCGCCGGTTTTCTTTTCATTTCCCTCCACGTTTCATGCAACTTTTCACCCTCCTTTGCATATACTACATGGTATACGGGGGAGTGTGGCGGCAAGAGGCGCTCATTCTCCCATAGAATTTCATAGAAACGGAGCGATATACCATGTTCTTGCAAAGCACACCCGCAAAACCTGCCACTCCCACCCAGGACGTGGACGATTTGATCTTTATGGGTCAGGCTGGGCCATACATCAGCCAGCGGTAAGGGAAAAATCATCTTTTTGACGAGAACATCCCCCCTTTACAACCCATCCGCCTTTCTATATAATATACGGGATATATTATGGCCATGGGCCGGTTAAAGGATGAACGAGAATGCTTCAATTTGACGAATACAAGGTAAAACTCAACAACCTCAAGCCCGAGCTGGAAGAGCTGGGTCAGGCCCTGGACCTGGAGAGTGCCGAGCGGGAACTGGATATGCTTCAGGCGGAGTCTGCCTCTGACGGATTCTGGGACAACGTGGACAAAGCCCGGAAGATTCAGCAGCGCATCAGCCAGCTGGAAGGGAAAATCAACGCACAGGCCAAGCGTCTGTCCACCTGGGACGATTTGATGGTCATGTGTGAGATGGGCAATGAGGAGGAGGACGAATCCCTGGTGCCCGAGGTGGAAGAGGGCTTTGAGGGCCTCATCCGCAACATGGAGGAGGCCCGCCTGGCCACCCTCCTCTCCGGGGAGTACGACACCGCCCCCGCCATTGTCTCCCTCCAGGCGGGCGCCGGCGGCACCGAGGCCCAGGACTGGGCCCAGATGCTCTACCGCATGTACACCCGCTGGGCGGAACGCCACGGCTTCACCTACTCCATTCTGGACTACCAGGACGGCGACGAGGCGGGCATCAAGTCCGCCACCATCCGCATTGACGGCGAGAACGCCTACGGCTACCTCAAGAGCGAACACGGCGTGCACCGTCTGGTGCGGGTCTCCCCCTTCGACGCCAACGCCCGCCGCCAGACCTCCTTTGCCGCCGTGGAGGTCACCCCGGAAATTGACGACAGCGTGGAAGTGGAAATTCGCCCCGAGGACATTGAGATGCAGGTCTACCGCGCCTCCGGTGCCGGCGGCCAGCACGTCAATAAGACCTCCTCCGCCGTGCGTCTGATTCATAAGCCCTCTGGCCTGGTGGTGGCCTGCCAGACCGAGCGAAGCCAGCTGCAAAACCGGGAGACCTGTATGAAGATGCTGCGCTCCAAGCTCATTCAGATCAAGGAGCAGGAGCACCTGGACAAGATTTCCGACATCAAGGGCGTGCAGCTGAAAATCGAGTGGGGCAGCCAGATCCGCTCCTATGTGTTCATGCCCTATCAGCTGGTGAAGGACAACCGCACCGCCTATGAGACCTCCAACATCAACGCGGTGATGGACGGCGATCTGGACGGCTTCATCAACGCCTACCTCACCGCCGCCGCCACCGGTAACTGGGCCACCAAGTAATTCTCTTCTCGTCATACATTCACCGCCCGCAAGAGGACATTTTCCTCCTTGCAGGCGGTGTTTTCTTATGCCGTGCCATGGACGGGCAAAAAACCGTTTGATTTTATAGAAAATTATTCCTATCCTGTTGACGATGGAATTCAAGAGGACTACAATGGGGCTAGAATGAAATGTTAGGAGGTATGAAACATGCAAAAACTTGTACGCAGGTGTTTGGCTCTCTTCCTGACTGCTGTGTTTGTATTGACTTGCAGCATTCCAGGCTTTGCTGCCAGCACCAACACCACCGTCCAGCTGGGGGTCACCTACCAGCAGACGGATGCCAGAGAGATGTTGACGATGGTCAACGACTTCCGCGCCAGCGACCAAGCCTGGTACTGGAATGAGGACGACACCACCAAAACGGATTTGTCCGGCCAGCTTCAGGGGTTCACCTATGACTATAAGCTGGAGCAGGTGGCCATGCAGCGGGCCGCCGAGATTGTGGTCGCTTACAGCCACACCCGTCCGGACGGCACCCGCTGCTTTACCGCATTCGATGAGTTTGGCGCCACCTATACCAACGCAGGGGAAAACATTGCCATTGGCTACACCTCTGCCCAGGCGGTCTTTGAGGCCTGGCGTGAGGACAACGAGAACTACGCCGGCCAGGGCCACCGCCGCAACATGCTCTCCACGATAAAAAGCATCGGCATTGCCCATGTGGAATACGGAGGAATGGATTTCTGGGTTCAGGAGTTTGGAACCCTGAGAAACCCCGACACCACGGAAACCACCCCCGTCACCAACGCCACCGTGGACATCCGAGTGGCTTCCGACTCCATCAGCAGCGTCACTCTGGACCCTGTCTCCCCCCTGTCCCTGGAGGTAAGCAAGCAGGTCGCTCTGCCCACCGTGTCTGCCACACTGAAGACAAAGGAGACTTGGCAGTATACCCCCGCCGTTCATGTGACCGTCTCCCCCACTTGGAGCGTCACATCCGGCAACGCCGTTGAGGTGGGTGCAGACGGAACTCTGACCGCTCGGTCCGTGGGCACTGCCACCCTCTCCGCCGACGTGCTGGGGCAGACGGTCACCTGCTCGGTCACCGTCACAGCCGCCACCTCTTTCACCGTCACGTTGGAGCAGGACTCCTATACCTACACAGGCAAGCCCATTACCCCGAAGGTCACCGTCACCTGGGGGGATACCACTTTGACCGAGGGTGTGGATTACACCGTCACCTACGCCAACAACACCCAGGTGGGCACCGCCACCGTCACCGTCACCGGCAAGGGCAACTACACCGGCACCGTGACCAAGGAGTTCACCATTACCCCTTGCACCCATCAGTGGGATGACGGCGTGGTCACCACTCCCGCCACTTGCGCCGCTGAGGGTGTGCGCACCTATACCTGTCAGCTGTGTGGGGAGACCAAAACCGAGGCCATTGCCAAGCTGCCCCACACCCCGGTGACCGATCCCGCCGTTCCCGCCACCTGCACCAGCACCGGATTGACCGAAGGCAGCCACTGCTCCGTGTGTCATCAGGTGATTGTGGCGCAGACGGAGGTGCCCATGCTGCCTCACGACTATGTGGCCTCCGTCACCACCCCCGCCACCTGCACCACCGATGGGGTGCGCACCTATACTTGCTCCATGTGCGGCGACAGCTACACCGAGGTGATCCCCGCCACGGGACACACCTTTGGTCCGTGGGTCACCATTGACTCCCCCACCTGCAGCCAGAGCGGCAGTGAGCAGCGCACCTGCTCCACCTGCGGCTTTGTGGAAACCAGGGGTCTGGACCCCACCGGACACACCTGGGAGACGGAATACACCATTGATAAGGCTCCCACCTGTACCCAGGAGGGCAGCAAGTCCATCCACTGCTCCAAGTGCGATGCCGTCACCGATGTTCAGACCATCCCCGCCACGGGACACACTTGGGACGAGGGCACGGTGGTCACCGCTCCCACCTGTACCGAGGCCGGAACCACCCGCTACACCTGCACCGTCTGCGGTGAGACCCGGGACGAGACCGTCCCCGCCACGGGACACACCTGGGACGAGGGCACGGTGGTCACCGCTCCCACCTGTACCGAGGCCGGGACCACCCGCTACACCTGCACCGTCTGCGGTGAGACCCGGGACGAGACCGTCC
>CALXDO010000067.1 GCA_944387075.1 uncultured Oscillospiraceae bacterium
GGGAAGAAGGGGTTCCACGATTGACCACAGTTCATCACTTACTAGCTTCTTTGGCATACCTTTCACCTCCACTAGCATTATATCTCATCATCCGTAGCTTGTCTGGCTTTTGTTAGGCGCTCTAAGGGGAAAACTCGGTCGATCTGCACTGCGTTGGGAAATCAAATATTCTCCCTTGCTGTTCCGAATCCAGATATGTACCACTAGATGGTAACACCCCTGTGGGATTTCTTTCCCACGGATGTGGTCACGCCCAACCAATGTCCGGTGTTCATCATACAAATCCCAAAGTTCCATCTGATCTTCCACCTCTCGTAAATCTTCAGCATCCGATTTTCTTCAACTCCAAAAAACCAAGAGATTTGTAAAAAGCTATGGTTTGAGGAGTGTGATCCGTAGCCAACTCAATCTGTCACACATGGCTTCAATTTCGTCTTGATTGTACCAAAGCTCAAGAGTCCCCGCAAGGGAATTGGTCGCATACACCTATCGCAAAGCGTAATCGAGTCCCTGCCAAAAAAGATCATGCTCACCATGAAATATGGCAGAAGTCCATGATGCGCCTCCATGTCTATTTCAGGTTCAATCATTATTCCCAATCCATACGCCTCCGCCAAGTGCTGCACAACAGCAAGAAATCCAATCTGTTCTATGGTAGATTTTGTTTCTCAGTCAAGTTCTACAGAAGATGTAAAACACATGTTGTACAACTGGACAGATGGAATTATGGTTGCCTCATATCAGTGGTGGTTGATGCAGTTGTATCTTTTGTGGTCGCACCGCCGCAACACGGAAGATTCTCGGGACCTTGTGCTGTTGGCACTCCGGCATGAGCGAAAACACACAAATCTTCCCGTTCGGTTTGTCAATCAGAAAAGGATACAGATGTTAGATTCCATCATTATGCTCACGGAAACAGGACAGGTAGAGGTCACCAACAAGCACAAATCAAAATGAATTACTACTGCCACATTTCTCCCTCTTACTACCAAGCCTATCAACGAGTAACCAGTGCAGAATAGATGTTTCCCATCGTTTGACATGTATGATACTTAGATGATAACCTCAAAAGTTCTTAGAAAAAACACTGCTTGAATTTCACAAAAGATAGACTGGACAACCCTTTGGGGGCTATCCAGTCTATCTTTTTTGGCCGGATCGTGCATCAGACCCTTTACGGCATAAAATTTTCAAAAATGGACAGACAGCCATCGCACTCTACCTGACGCATTTCTTCTGCACTGCGGATGGTCCAGCTCACTTCCTGTCCACGCCACAGCTTTGTAGCAATCAGGAGGGATAGCCGCCGACGGTCTTTCCAGTGATAGGCCACAAAATCCGGGCAGGTGACCAGATTGGTAAATACATTGGTCATCACCGCTGCCGCCAACCAGGGTAATCCACTGCGTTCTTTGATGAAATTCTGACTCAGCTGTCCCCGACAAATCTCTGGACGGTGGCGTTTCAGCCACAGCAATGCCTTGGGATGGAAGGATTCGATACAGTATTGAACTTTGTATTGGTCCAGCATCTGGCAGGTGGCTTGGGCCAGCTTCTCTGCATTTCCCTCCACCTTCAGTTCCACAATGAGCGGGGTTTTCCCCTGAAAAATAGGGAGCACCTCTTCCAAAAATGGGATTTTCTCCTCTGTTCCCTCCAGGCGGTAGGCGGAAAGCTGCTGGGCTGTGAGCGCCGACGCTTTTACATCCACCCCGGCGGTACGCAACAAGGAATCATCATGAATAACCACCAGTCTCCCATCTCGGGTCAAATGTACATCCAACTCCGCCCCATAGCCATGTTCTGCCGCTCGCCGGAATGCCGCCAGAGAGTTCTCCGGAATTCCATTTTTCTTATCATGCAGTCCTCGATGGGCGTAGCGATAACGGCGCAGTTCCGCCCAAGCAGGGTGCCCGTGGCGGCACCGCACCGCAACCATCCAGAATAGCACTACCACTGCCACTACACCCAACAAAATCCAACCGATCATCTCTTAATCCATCTCCTCAAAGGCATCCAGGCCCTTCTTGGCCTCTACTTTTGTATCTCCATGGTGAACCCCCAGCATGGTCACAAAGGACAGAGCCACAAACACAGCCGCATAGGGGAACAGCACCCGGTAGTCAATGAGCCGCATCAAGGTGCCCGCCACAATGGGGGTAATAACCTGGGCCGCCATGGAAAACGTGTAGTAGTATCCCGTGAACTTGCCCACATCGCTGCCCCGGCACATCTCCACCACCATGGGTAGAGAATTGACGTTGATAGCCGCCCAAGCAAGCCCGACCAGTGCAAACACCACATACATCACCGGCTGAATGGACGAGTACACCGTAGTCAACACAAACCCCATCATAAAACATGCCGCCAATAGGACAACACCGCACAAAATGGTCTTTTTCCGCCCAATTCGGCTGGCCACAATGCCGATGGGAATATAGGAGACGATGGCACCGGCGGTGGCAACCAACAGACAGGTGGACGCGCCGCCCAGCCCCTCCCCCATCACCTCTGCCACATACTTGGTAAACCAGGTGGTGACCCCATTGTACCCAATGAACCACAGAGAGATGGAAACCAACAAAAATCCCAGGCTCCGCTTGACGGGGGCGGGCAGCACCTCATTTCCTGCCCCATCGTCCTCCGCCAGATTCCACTCCGGGTGTTGCCGCTCCAGTTCTTGATTGGCTCTGGCCAATGCAGGCTCCCGGATGGTGACAAAGAGCACCACCACGGACACCAACATGACAAGGGACACCACCAAGAACAGCGGTTGATAATTGATATGCTCCATGCCCTCCGTCTTGGCGGTGGGATAGAGCACCGCCGCCACAGCCAGATAGAGCACGCCGCCTACCGCACCCATCAGATTGATGATGGCGTTTCCCTTGCTGCGCAGAGGTTTTGGGGTGACATCCGGCATGAGAGCCACAGCCGGAGACCGGTAGATGCCCATGGACACCAGCAGCAGCCCCAAAACAATGATAAAGCTGGCCAACTCAAACACAGATGGGGAGGCCGCATAGCCGTTATCCAGCATGGGCAGCAGATTCATCAAAATCACCGCACCCGCGGTGCCGCCCAGAATGAAGGGCATGCGTCTGCCCAATTTCGTCTGAGTTCGATCGGACAAAGCCCCAAATAAGGGCAGCAAAAACAGCGCCAGCACGTTATCGGCCGCCATAATCGCCCCTGCCAGGGACTCATTGAGGTGGAAGGTCCCGGTCAGAATCAGTGTCATCACGTTGTCATACATCTGCCAAAAGGCACAGATGAACAAAAAGGCCAGCCCCACCAAAACCGTACGCTTGTAGTTGAGTTTCATACGTCCACTCCTCTCTCCATTTCCCTCAAAATATCTCCAACTCCATCCAGCACCCAGGTAGGATGTACCGAGCTCTTCTCCAAATCTGCCCGGGTTCCCTCGCCTGAGAGGACAAATACCGTGTCAATTCCCGCCGCTTCTCCGCTGGCAATGTCCGTGTACAGTCGATCTCCCACCATCACCGTCTCCGCTGGGGTGGCTCCCACCCTCTCCATGGCCAGCCTTGCCATGGCAGGCTGGGGTTTTCCGATCACCTGGGGCCTGCGCCCGGTGGCCCGGAAGAGCATCTCGCACACACTGCCGCAGTCGGGCACCGACCCATACCAGGTGGGACACACCCAATCTGGGTTGGTGGCCAGATAGTCCACCCCACGCCCCAGCAGAATGCAGGCGTCCTCCAGCTTTTGAAAGGTAAGTTCGGTGTCAAAAGCAATGAGCAGACAGTCCACCTCATCCTCCAGCCGGTCTGTCACCGCAATGCCCGCTTGACGCAGTTGTGTGCGAAAACTCTCAGTGCCAAAGGCATAACACAGCCGATAGGGTGCTCGCCCCTCCAACTCTTGAATCAAGGCCGTAGTGGAGGTAAGAAAGTCCTTCTCCTCCGCCTCCACCCCCATGCCCCGCAGCTTGTCCACGTAAGCACGGGTGGAGCGGGAGGAGTTATTGGTCAAGAAGAGATACCTCCCACCCCGCTGTCGAATGCTATGTAAGAAGGGTATGGTGTCCGGGAATAATGTTCCATCCAAATAGATGGTCCCATCCATGTCCAGCAAAAACAGCTTCTTCTCTCTCAAATTCCCCACAGAGTTTTCCTCCCTCTCTGTTCTCCTCTCCATTATACCGAAACCAGGGAGAAAATCCACCCCTCTCTGGCAAGGCCAAGAAAATTTTACGCTTTCTTTCTCTTTTCCTCTTGACAAACATCCTTGTCATTGTTATATTCACTTTGACAATGATACTTGTCAAAGTGAATATGATTCTTGTCAAGGAGGGGTGCTCATGCCGCTCCAAAACCGTTTGAAAGAATTTCGGGCTGCCCAAGGCCTCAATCAGCAAGAGTTGGGGAGCTTAGTGGGAGCCTCCCGGCAGACCATCAGCCTCATTGAGCGGGGGGACTACAACCCCTCCGTCACCCTGGCTCTGCGCATCGCCCAAGTCTTCCACCGCCCGGTGGAGGAGGTCTTTTATCTCACAGGGGAGGAGTTACCATGAAAGAAGCCAAGAAAAAATCTCCCGCTCGCATTTATCTCACCTTTGCCGCCATGATCATCGTCTGCGGCTTGATCGGAGGTACGGCAAGCTATGCTGCCATATCCAACCAACTTTCTATGCAAGATCTCAGCCAATGGGCAAACCAGATGCTGTCCGCCCCGGGCCCCTGGTGGTTTACCCCTGGCTTATTACTGCTGGCAGGGTCTACCGGGTTCTATTTCCGGGGTAAACGGTTAATTCCCCAAGCCTTGGGAGATGACGAAGCCTTTTCTCAGGCCAATCTCACTTTATGCCGTTCCATGTTCCTGTGCAATCTCTCCATGGTCTTCCTGTTTCTGGCTTTGGCACTAAGCTATTCTGCCTCCTGGGGCATTGGATGGTCCATATTGCTCCTGATCCTGCAAATTATTTGGATGACAACCATTCAAGCCCGAATCGTCTCTGCTACCAAGCAGATTTCCCCCGAGAAACTGGGAAATATCTTTGATTTGAAGTTCTATCGGGACTGGTACGAAAGCTGTGATGAGGCGGAGCAGCAGCAGATCGCCCAGTGCGGCTATCAAACTTTTAAGGTCATGACGACGATATTTCCCGGCATCATGGTCATCCTGGCCATGGGAACCATCCTGGGCATGATTGCTCCTGCATACAGCCTTTTGGTAGGCGGGCTGTGGCTGGTACAGCAGTTTGTGTACAACTATACAGCCATTCAAATGGATAAAAAGAGAGGTTGAGGTGACAAAATATGATATTAGAACTACGCAACATTGAAAAAAGCTTTGGAGAAAAACAGGTACTCCAAGGCATCTCCCTAAAAGCGGAAGGAGGCCAGGCCTTTGGCCTGCTGGGCCGCAACGGAGCGGGCAAAACCACTACCATTCGCATCCTCATGGACGTATTTCCTCCCAATCGCGGGGAGATCCTCCTGGATGGTCGGCCCATCGATTATCATAAGGTGTCCCTGGGCTATCTGCCCGAGGAGCGAGGCCTGTACCCTAAAAAGCCCATTGGGCAACAACTGGTGTACTTTGCCCAGCTCAAGGGGATGAAACATTCGGAGGCAGTGACCGCCACCCGCCGCTGGCTGGAACGCCTGGGCATGGGGGAATATGAAAAGAAACGGCTGGACACCCTCTCCAAAGGCAACCAGCAGAAAATCCAGCTCATCACCGCCCTGGCCCACAACCCGGACATCATTGTGCTGGATGAGCCCTTTTCCGGCTTGGACCCAGTCAACGCCGGTCTACTCAAAGACGTAGTGAAAGAGCAGATACAACAGGGAAAAATCGTCCTCTTCTCCTCCCACCAGATGAACTACATCGAGGAGTTCTGCCAGAACATCGCCATCCTCAACCAGGGCAAGATCGCCATTTCCGGCAACCTGGAGCACATCAAGCGCAGCTATCCCCGGGACCGCCTCACCATCTTCAGCCCTCAGTATCAGGAAATTCTCTCTCACTTGGGGTCACGCTGCCAACTGATCCAGCCCGGGGAACTTCTGCTCCACTTGGATCGCCCAGACCAAAAGCAAGAGGTCATGGGGAACCTGGTGACCCACTATGACATTGACCGGGTTCAGGTCTATGAGCCATCTCTCAACGACATCTTCGTAGAGTATGCCGGGGACCATGTGTGAAGGGAGAGAAGATCATGAAACAATTCCAAACCATTCTCAGCTTTGAACTGAAAAACTTCTTTAAGAACAAGATTTTTGTGGGTACCACCCTGTTCATTGTGGCGGTATTGGCTGTGGTGATGTTCCTGCCCAATCTGCTGGACTTCTTCGGCTCCCTAGGCGGAGACGACGGGGACAGCACTGAGCAGTCCATCCTATTGGTATCTGCCCCCTCCCAGGAACTGAGCCAGACCATTGTACAAGCCTTCTCCGCCGCCTTCCCAGACTACGACGTTACATTGACCCAGGATACCACCGATGAAATCAAGCAACAAGTGTCCAGTGAGGAAGCAGAGTGTGCCTTTGTCTTTGACAGTCTCACCTCTTACACATATTACGTCATGAACCGCTCCCTTTACGACCAGACCACTCAAATCGCCAATCAGGTTCTGGTTGGCTTGGCCCAGGTGGAGGCCATGACTCAACAGGGTCTAACCCCTCAACAGGCCGGTGACATTCTCTCCCTTCAAATTGACGGAAAAGAGGAACTGCTGGGGGTAGACCAAGCACAAAACTACTGGTACACCTACATTATGATTTTGGCCTTGTACATGGTCATCATGCTCTATGGTCAGATGGTGGCCTCTCATGTGGCCACAGAGAAAAGCTCTCGGGCCATGGAACTGCTCATCACCAGTGCCTCGCCGGTGAATATGATGTTTGGCAAGGTGCTGGCCTCCTGCATCGCCGGATTTGTCCAACTGACCGTCATATTCGGCTCTGCCCTGCTCTTTTATCAGCTCAACCAGGGCAGCTGGGGCGGGAACTCCATGATGACCTCCCTGTTTGACATGCCCCCCTCCCTGCTGGTATTTATGCTGGTGTTCTTCGTGCTGGGTTTCCTCCTCTACGCCTTCCTGTACGGCGCCATCGGCTCCACTGCCACCAAGTTGGAGGACATCAACACCTCTGTGATGCCCTTGACCATGCTCTTTGTCATAGCCTTCTGTGTGGTCATGTTCGGTCTGGCCAGCGGTTCGGTGGATAACATCGTCATGCTGGTGTGCTCCTTCATCCCCTTCACCTCCCCCATCGCCATGTTTACCCGCATTGCCATGAGTACCGTCCCCCCGTATCAAATCGCCCTGTCCATCGGACTTCTGGCCGTCTCTGTGGTGGGTGTCGGAGTTCTTTCCGCCAAAATTTATCGGGTGGGTGTGCTGCTCTACGGCACTCCGCCCAAGCTCAGTGCCATCCTCCATGCAGTTTGGCACGCCTAACTTTTTGTTTCCTCTTCGCTTTTCCATTGCCAAATTCTACTCACAACGGTATACTGGAATCAATCTTTCCAATCCACCCATATTTTGAGACAAGGAGCAATGAGGTATGGAAAAAGCAAAAGTATACTACACAGACTTCCGCACCAAGCTGGGCGAAGGCTTGCCCACCAAGTTAAAGCGGCTGATCAAAGCCGCCGGAATTGGTGAGATGGACATGGACAACAAGTTTGTTGCCATCAAAATGCACTTTGGAGAGCTGGGCAATCTGGGTTTCCTCCGTCCCAACTACGCCAAGGCTGTGGCGGACGTTGTGAAAGAACTGGGCGGTAAGCCCTTCCTCACCGACTGCAATACGCTCTATGTGGGCAGCCGTAAAAATGCCCTGGAGCACCTGTACTGCGCCTGGGAAAACGGCTTCACCCCCATGACCGTAGGCTGTCCCATCCTCATTGGCGACGGTTTGAAGGGCACCGATGACGTGGAGGTCCCTGTCAACGGAGAGTATGTGCAGAACGCCAAAATCGGCCGGGCTGTCATGGACGCCGATGTGTTTATCTCCCTCAACCACTTCAAGGGCCACGAGATGGCTGGCTTCGGTGGGGCGATCAAGAACATCGGTATGGGCTGCGGCTCTCGGGCCGGCAAGAAGGAACAGCACCACAACGGTCAGCCCACCGTACACCAGGATAAATGTGTGGGCTGCAAGTCTTGTATGAAGGAGTGCGCCAACCACGGTCTGGCCTTTGACGAGACCACCCGGAAGATGCACATTGTCAAAGAAAACTGCGTGGGCTGCGGCCGGTGCATTGGTGCGTGTAACTTTGATGCCATTGACTTCTCCAGCTGGGCCGCGGTCAAGGACCTGAACTGCCGCATGGCAGAGTATGCCAAGGCCGTGGTGGACGGGCGTCCCAATTTCCACATTTCCCTCATTGTGGATGTCAGCCCCAACTGCGACTGCCATGCCGAAAACGACGCCCCCATTCTCCCCAACATCGGCATGTTCACCTCCTTTGACCCCCTGGCGCTGGATCAGGCCTGTGTGGATGCCTGCCTGGCCTGCGACCCCATGCCCAACAGCCAGCTCAGCGACAACATGGCCAAAGCTGACTTCTGCGATCACCACGATCACTTTGAAAACAGCACCCCAGATTCCGAGTACAAGACCTGTCTGGAGCATGCAGAAAAGATTGGCATTGGTACCCGCAGCTATGAACTGATCTTCTTGAAATAACCCCGCACAAAGGACCTGTCACATGGATGACAGGTCCTTTTTCTACAAGTTGCACAGAATTTTATTCCAGTGTCCTATATTATATTTCTTGCATAATATAAATTATATGTTGACCTTACATTCTTCCCGCTGTATAATGGAAACATAAAAATTCACACTGTGATTCAAAAAACATTGGGAAACGTTTGTTTCCCAATGTTTTTTGAATGGCAGAATGAAGCACATTAGAGAAGGAGAATCAGAAGTCGTATGGATGTCAAGAAGTTTTGTTTCCGTGTTTTGTTTTATGTGTTGGGCCTGCTTGTCATGGCCTTTGGAGTTACTTTTGCCGCAAACTCCATTTTGGGCATGTCACCGGTCAACTCGATTCCAGCCGTTCTCAGCGCCATCACCAACACCGAGATGGGCACTTGTGTCATTGTCATTTTCTCTTTGTTCATTGTGGCTCAGATCGTCATTCTGCGCCGTGAGTTTCGTCTGGTGAACTTGACGCAACTGATTTTCTCCACCATTTTCGGTTTCTTCGTGGACTTCACCAGTGTTCTCATGAATAGCTTCTGCCTTCCCACCCTTGCCGGGCGCGCAGTCATGATGATCCTCAGTTTGGTTTTGATTGCCATTGGAGTCTCTGCCTATGTCGCTACGGATCTCATCAACATGCCCATGGAAGGTATGACCTTGGCCATCACCCAAAAAGTAAAGGGAAAAACCTTCCGCCAAGTTAAGGTTGTGGTGGACACCACCACGGTTGTCCTTGCTCTGGTGCTGTCCCTGATCTTCATGGGTACCATTCAGGGAAATTTGGGCATCGACGGCTACCCCACTAGCCTAGTGTTTGTGGGCACCATCGTCAGTGCGGTGGGCGTGGGAACCGTGATGGGCCCCATCCAAAAGGTGGTTCTCCCCCCCATCCGGAAAATTTGTTTTGGAGACTCCGCAAAATCCACTTCTATGTAAATAAGTGGGAAACCGCGCCGTGCCTGGAGCACGACGCGGTTTTCTCTTATACCTTTCTCTTCATCAAGCCATGCCGATTGCAATAGAGGTATAAATACCCCCTTCCTTGAAAACGGAACCGGCACGCTGCATTGCCCTCTGGATAGAGCTTCACCATTTGGAACCGGTCCGACGTCACATAGGCCAAAAAGGACAGGTAGTGGGTTTTGGTCATGGGATGGGACACCGTGATGAATTCCTCATCTTCCACCACCTCCAGCACAGGCCGATGTGCCTCATCCACGTCTTCCGCCTCCAGTGGGGGCAGTGAAACGCCACAGCAGCTGATGACCGTTTCCCCCATGGCGTGCACCACATTTCCGCAAATGGGACACACATAAAACTTGGAGCGGAGCATATTGGCGGATTTATTCTGATTGGTCACCGCATCCCCTGACATCAACTCCATCACCGAGACCCCCAACGCTGCCGAAAGCGGCTCCAGCAAAGACACATCCGGCAATCCCTTGGCCGTCTCCCATTTGGAAATGGTCTTACTGCTCACGTCGATCCGTTCTGCCAATTCCGCTTGGGTCAGCTTTTTTCGCTCTCGAAGTTGTCGGATGGTGTTTCCGGTTACATATGAATTCACGTTTTTTCTCCTCCATCACAGATGTTGTATGGAGATTATAACCCGAGTCATGCTCCGCTACAACCTACGCATCGTAGACAACCGCCGCCCCATCACACCACGATCTCCACAGAACTGCCGCCGGTACGGTCTTTTCGCACCACCACTTGCTTGTCGATCCTCTCTTTAAGCTCTGCTACATGGGAGATGATCCCCACCAGACGATTGCCTTGGGTCAAATCCGCCAATGCTCCAATGGCCTGGCGCAAGGCATCCTCATCCAGTGAGCCGAAGCCCTCATCCACAAACATGGTGTCCAGACGAATGCCTCCCGCTGAGGACTGGACTTCATCCGCAAGCCCCAGGGCCAAGGCCAAAGATGCCTGGAAGGACTCCCCACCGGACAGCGATTTGACGCTGCGCTGTGAGCCGTTGTAATGGTCGATGACATCCAATTCCAGCCCGCTCTGGCTCCGGTTGTTCTCCGACTCTACCCTTCGTTTCAATTCATAATGTCCCTGGGTCATGGCCATCAGCCGCAGATTGGCCCGCCGAATCACACCGTCAAAGTAGGTCATTTGAATATAGGTTTCCAGGGCAATCTTTTCTTTGCCAGGGAGGTTTCCGTTGGCTGTATTGGAGAGTGTGCGCACCCAGGCGTATGTTTTTTCCAGTTTCTCCAGATCTCTTGCCCGCTCCTGCATCCGGTGTAACGCTGTCTCATTGGTGGTCATGCGGGTGTGAATGTCCTGCTGCATCTGGGCCACTTCTCCACGTCGTTGGGTCAACACCTGGCTTTTGGTCTGCTCTGTCTCCATGTCCACCACCGGGCTGACCTCCAGCAACTGTTCCAGTTGAGCCACCGCAGCATCTACCCCCGCTAGCTCCATCCGGCCTTCTGTCTGCGCTTGCTCTGCCTCCTTCCATGCCAGCTCCAACGCTCCCAGTTCCTCCGACAACTGAGCTGCTTGAGCCTCTGCTTCAGATTTCTCCCGATAGGGGAGTTTGGCTTCCAAGTCACTGATTTGGCGCACCATATCCTCTTTTTGGTTCTGGGCCACTGCCATCCACTCCCGTGTGGAGGCAATCTTCTGGTCCAGTTCTCCCAGACTCTGCTCCATTTGAGACATCTGCTGGTCCAGTTGCTCTCGCCGCTCCACCTCAATCTCCAATCGTTCCAGTTCCGTCTGTCCTTGTGTGTGCGCACGCTCCGCTTGCTGCAAAGACTGGGCTATCCGCTCCATGGCGGCATCCAAGGTACAGCCCGCCCACTGTTCTTGAACCTGACGGCGCAGTTTGTCCTCCAACTGCATCTGCTGTCCCTTCCAACGACTTTGAGCCACATCAGCCTGGGCCAGACTCTTTTCCCTCTCCTTTTCTGCTTCTGTCAACTGGACAAGCACCGTTTCCCCCTCCTGGATGCTCCTAATCAGCGCATCCCGGCGGGTGATCTCCCCTTGGATGTCGGACAGTGCCTGCTCCAACTGGCTTTGCTGTTCGTCCACCTGATTGGCGCACACGCACAGCTGCTCTTGGGCTTGCTCCAAAGATGGTTGCTCCACATATTGGCGCATGGTTTCCAACAGCTGCCGAACTTGCTCCTCCCACGCCGCTTTTCTCTTCCCTGCTGTCAAACTGCACGCATTGGCCTGCTGTTGGGCGGTTTCCCAATCTTGCTTGGCCTGTTTTAACTCCTGTTCTGTGGGGGCATGGGGCGACAGAGGTGCCAGGGCGGGATGGTGGGTGGAACCGCATACCGGACAAGGACGCCCCTCCTCCAAGTCTCGGGCCAGCATCCCTGCCTGTTCATCCAAAAAGGCCCGCTGCATCCGGGCATACTCCTTTTCAGACTGCTCTGCCTGAGCCCAGGCCCGTTCATAGGCCCCTTGGGCCAATTCCACCTTTTCTCCCTCTTGGACGCACTTAACTCGATCCTCTTCTAGAGAAGTCAGGGCATGTTTGGTTTCCAAGGTCTGTCTTTTCGCCTGGAGCAGCCGTTCCTGTTGTGTCTCCAACCCTTCCAGTCTGGAGAGCTCACTCCGTTTTTCCTGCAATGCCGCCTTTCCTTGCGCAACGGCCTGGGCCTGTTGCTCCAACTGCAAACACAGCTGTTCCCGCTGCCGTTCCATGTCCTTCACCTGGCACGATACATCCTGATACTCCTCCATCTCTTGCTGCCAGGTTCCCAAGGCCGCGATTTCCGCCGCAAGCACCGATTGCCTGTGGAGAACCCGTTCCCGTTGTGCAGGCACCTGCTCCAAGGCTTTCCGTTCTTGCCGGGCATGCTCCAATGTCTCAGATTGATCTTGTCTGTTCTTCTGCAAATGCTGTCCAGCCGTTTCCTGTTCCTGCATTCTTACCAGCAGTTGATGGAGATTGGCGCGTGCTTCGTCCCGTTGTTGATAGTGGGAAAGTACCCCTTCCAATGCCGTCTGTTGCCGGCGCAGCTCCTCCCGCCTGGGTTCTCGCTGCTGTTCCCTGTCCCATTTTCTTTGAGTCTCTTCCAGTCGGAGCAGGACTTCCCGGCGTTTTTCCTGGCTCTCTTCCAGCTTCTGTTTGGCCTTTCTCCGCTCCTCTCCTTGGGCCAGCCGGGTGGTCACTTTCTTCCATTCCCCATCCAATCGTTCCAGTTCTTCCCTGCACTCAACATCTGCAGCCCGATCCTGTTCCAGGAGCGATGTCACCAATTCCACCGTCTCCGCAAAGGGCAGTGCTCCGGCCTGAGCTTGTTGGTATTGGGGAAAAAGTGGGTCTTCCGGCCCACATTGTATACCGTCCACATACTGCTGAACGCTGGCCCGCGCTGCCTCACACTGTTTTTGGAGTGCTGCTGTCTCTTGCTTCAATTTTTCCTGGAATTGCATGTAGGGGCGAGTCTGGAAAATCTTTCGGAAAATTTCTTGTCGGCTTCTGGTATCTGCCAGCAGCAACTTGAGAAAATCTCCTTGGGCGATCATGGCAATTTGAGAGAACTGGCTGCGATCCAGCCCAATGATGGCAGAGATTTCCCCCGTCACTTCCCTGGTCTTGCTCACCACTCGTCCGTCGGGCAGATACAGCTCTGCCTCCGCACGCTGCATCGTCGTTCCGCCCCCACGCTTGGCCGGGCGTACATACTCCGGGTTGCGACGGACCTTATACCGCTGTCCTCCGTAGGAGAACTCCAGTTCCACCTCTGTAGGGGTGTCCGGATTGGCGTATTTGGAGCGAAACATGGAGGGTTCCCGGTTCTCTCCGCTGGGTTCCCCGTACAGCGCATAGGTAATGGCGTCAAAAATTGTGGTTTTTCCCGCTCCGGTATCCCCCGTAATCAAGTAGAGCCCCCGCTCCCCCAACTCCTCCAGATTCAATTCCACCCGCCCGGCATAGGGGCCAAACCCGGTCATAGTCAGTTTTAACGGCCTCATTCTTCGCCCTCCCATACACGCTCCATGAGTTTCTCCGCCAATTCCCGCTGATACCCTTCCATGGGCTGTCCGTTTTGCATCTCATAGAACTGCTCCATCCATTCCAATGGGGTTTTGGATGGAATGTCTTGTGCTTGCTCCAAGATTCCCTGGGCCCGGGTGCGCCGGTTGTCATAATCCAGCCTCATCAAATGGGGGTAGATGATCCGGAGTTTGCTCATCCCGTCAGGAATGTCCTCTTCATCCTCCAGGGTAATGTGTACATAGTCCTGTGGATAGCTGGTACCCTGATAGAACCCTCGGAAGGTCAGTGCATCATAGGTCCCCCGCAGTTCCACCAGATCCCGCTTGGGTACCAGCGGAACCGTGCGCACCGATACCTTTCCCTTTTCCTCCAGCTCCACCACCGTCACAGACTTTCGATGTCTGACCTCGGAAAAGGAATATTTCAAGGGGGTTCCGCAGTAACGCACCGTCTCCTTTCCCACCTGCTGGGGGCCATGGAGATGCCCCAAGGCCACATAATCGAAGCCATCCAGAACAGACGCATCCACTTCATCCGTCCCGCCCACCGAGCGTTCCTCCGAGTCACACCGCGTGGCCCCTGTGACAAACTGGTGGGTCACCAATACATTGCGCTGGGTTTCATCCACCTCCATGGCTGCAATGGCCGTGCGTATGGCATCGGTGTAGTCCTGGATGTTCGCCTCCGGAAAATACCGCCGCACATGCACCGGCTTGACAAAGGGCAGCAGATAGATGTGGATCGGGCCATGCTCATCTTCCATGGTGCACACTGTCACGTTTCCGTGGTATGCCGGAGCAATATGAATCCCACTTTGCTCCATCAATCTTCCCCCAAAGGCCATACGTTCGGGGGAATCGTGATTTCCGCTGATGAGAAACACCTGGATGTTTTTCTGCGACAATGCTACCAAGAAATTGTCCATCAATGCCACAGCCTCCGCAGACGGCACCGCCTTATCATAGACATCCCCGGCAATGAGAACCCCCTGTGGACATTCATCCTCAATGATTTGAAGGATCTCCGCCAAAATGTACTGCTGGTCTTCCAACATGGAAAACTCATTGACCCTTTTTCCCAGATGCAAGTCGGACAGGTGTATGAATTTCATCTCTGGTCAGACCTCCACAGGCGAATTGATTTGGTTCCTTTGATTTGGTTCCTATTATAACACACCGACTCCACACATCTCCAGCGCAAATCAAACCGTTCTCTCCCACCCAGACCGTTCACCCATACACTCTTGACATTCTCACTTCTCTATGGTACTACCGTAATGGATGCCCCCATCACATCGCACAAGGAGAGATGTCCCATGACAAACAACAGTCCTTTGGCCCAGGTACATGAGAAAATGATCCAGCGCACCATGAAGATGCTGGAGCACAACAACATGACCGCCTACTATGCCCCCACCATTCAGGATGCCCAGCGGTTGGTAAAAGAGATGATCCCCCAGGGCGCGACCGTAGCCTGCGGCGGCAGCATGTCTCTGGAAGAAGCCGGCATCGTGGAAATCTTGCGCAGCGGCGACTATACGTTCTGGGATCGAGCAGCCGTGGACAGTACCCAGCAGGATGAGGTGCTGCGCAAAGCTTTTTTTGCGGACTATTACCTGTCCAGCAGCAACGCTGTCACAGAGCAGGGTGAACTATACAATGTCGATGGCAACGCCAACCGTGTGGCTGCCCTATGCTATGGTCCCAAGCATGTGCTGTTTGTGGTGGGATATAATAAGATTGTCCCCACCTTGGAGCACGCCAAGGAACGTGTGCAAGCTGTAGCGGCTCCCGCCAACGCCATTCGGTTACATCGGGATACCCCCTGCACGATTACAGGCCACTGTGAAAACTGCCATAGCCCTCAGCGCATCTGCTGCACCACGGTCATCCATCAGCAGCAACGGGAACCCGGTCGCATCCAGGTAATTCTGGTGGGCGAAGAATTAGGATATTGAAACGCTACACCCGTCAGTGCCAACTCCGACGAAACTGGCACTGATGGGTGTTTGCTTGCATTCACGGTAGGCTTTGCCGGCCGGAGCATTGAAATGAGCCGTAGCTCCCAAAGCAAAAGCACCTGCTTTCGCAGGTGCTTTTGCTTTGGCGGAGACGGTGGGATTCGAACCCACGAGCCCTTGCGGGCTACCTGATTTCGAGTCGGAGTCGCCATTCAGACTTTGGCGGAAAACAAAAGAAGTTCAACGACGATGCAGGAGCTTAAAAACCCTTATAAAATCAAGGCTTTTTCGCTCTTGAAGGGCTAATTCCCCAAAAAGCCTTGTGTTTTCAAGGCTTTCATAAGGATGTTTTTTAGATTTAGGATATTGCGGTATGGCATTGCGGGTGCCATACCGCATTTCCTTTCCAAAGAGTGACCTTTGAACGGTCAAATTCTCCGATATGATTATAGATGATCTCGATTTCCTGTAACCGTCTGCCGCTGCTCTTATCGGGGGCATGAACAATAATCTTGTC
>CALXDO010000068.1 GCA_944387075.1 uncultured Oscillospiraceae bacterium
GGGGTTCCACGATTGACCACAGTTCATCACTTACTAGCTTCTTTGGCATACCTTTCACCTCCACTAGCATTATATCTCATCATCCGTAGCTTGTCTGGCTTTTGTTAGGCGCTCTTAGGGCGTTCCCTCCTAAGAACCTCCCTGGGGTACGAGGTTGCATCTGCGTCAAGCCTATGGTCGGCCCGTCACCCTTGTTGTGGCTCCTGTTTGTGCCACCATCCCAGGCCACTCTGGGCAACTGGCCCTATGGATGGGCGGTTCCTCTGTCCGGGCCTACTTTTGGTGTAGCGGTGTCTCGGCCACCGCCGGGAGTCAGGCCACCGGCAGCTGGGAACAGCTGCACACCAGGGTGAGGCCCTGGCGGTAGGAGTACCATCTGGCACCCAGAGTATGCACCACCCATAGAATTGCCAAGCCATCTATGTGACCCCACCAGGTCAAGGGCCGACGATAGAGGGACGCAGGAGCAGCCAGTACCAGCGGGGTGGATTCCACAAGGCAGGGGAAGGCCCCGCCTTTGGCGATTCTTTCCCCCATTTCTCATCGGGGAGAAATGGGGCCCAGCGGAGCGCGTTCCCAGGCTGGCAAGCCTGCATGCGAAATCAAGAGAAGTGCAGCGTCTCTTCCTTGTGTTACACAATATCTTGTGCCAATAAAATAACGAGGCAATATATCTTGAATTTGCCATGGGGCGGTGGTATCATGAAAGAGCACCGCCCATCGGGCGGAAGATCCAAGGCACAGAGAGGAGCATGGCTATGTATCAAGTCACCAAGCGGGACGGGGCCACCGTTCCCTTTCAACTGGACAAAATCAGTTCCGCTATGACCCGGGCCTTTGAAGCCCAGGGGCAGCACACCCACCCCGACGTGGTACAGCTGCTGGCCCTGCGGGTCACCGCCGATTTTCAGCCCAAAATCCGCCACGACCTCATCCATGTGGAGGACATCCAGGACAGCGTGGAGGAGGTGCTCATTCAAGCGGGGTACGGCGAGGTGGCCAAAGCCTACATCCTCTACCGCAAGCAGCGGGAGAATGTGCGCCATGCAGGCTCCACCCTCCTCAATTATAAGGAACTGGTGGACAACTATCTGCACATCAACGACTGGCGGGTGAAGGAGAACTCCACCGTCACCTATTCCGTGGGCGGACTCATCTTGTCCAACTCCGGGGCCATCACCGCCAACTATTGGCTGAGTGAAATTTACGACCAGGAGGTGGCGGACGCCCACCGCAACGCAGAGCTGCACCTCCACGACCTGTCCATGCTCACCGGGTATTGCGCCGGGTGGTCCCTGAAACAGCTCATTCACCAGGGGCTGGGGGGTGTGCCGGGGAAAATCACCTCCGCCCCGGCCCGCCATCTCTCCACTTTGTGCAACCAGATGGTAAATTTTTTGGGCATCATGCAAAATGAGTGGGCGGGGGCCCAGGCCTTCTCCTCCTTCGACACCTATCTGGCCCCCTTTGTCCGGGTGGATCACCTGACCCAGGACGAGGTGAAGCAGTGCATCCAGTCCTTTGTCTATGGGGTGAACACCCCCAGCCGGTGGGGCACCCAGGCCCCCTTCACCAACATCACCCTGGACTGGACGGTGCCCTCGGACTTGGCCACCCAGCCCGCCATGGTGGGGGGCGAATTTATGGACTTCACCTATGGAGACTGCAAAAAGGAGATGGACATGGTCAACCGGGCCTTTTTGGAGGTGATGTTGGAGGGGGACGCCAATGGCCGGGGGTTCCAGTACCCCATCCCCACCTACTCCATCACCCGGGACTTCGACTGGTCCGAGACGGAGAACAACAAGCTGCTCTTTGAGATGACCGCCAAGTACGGCACCCCCTACTTCTCCAACTATATCAACTCGGACATGCAGCCCTCCGACGTGCGCTCCATGTGCTGTCGGCTGCGGCTGGACCTGCGGGAGCTGCGCAAGAAGTCCGGGGGGTACTTCGGTTCCGGGGAGTCCACCGGCAGCGTGGGGGTGGTGACCATCAACCTGCCCCGCATCGCCTATCTCTCCCAAACCCCGGAGGAGTTTTATCAGCGGCTGGACCACCTCATGGATTTGGCCGCCCGCTCCCTGCACACCAAGCGCACGGTGATTACCAAACTCATGGAGGGCGGACTGTACCCCTATACGAAACACTACCTGGGCACCTTCCGCAACCACTTCTCCACCATCGGCCTGGTGGGGATGAACGAGGTGGGGCTCAATGCCCCCTGGCTGGGCCACGATTTGACTCACCCGGACACCCAGGCCTTTGCCGTGGACGTGCTCACCCACATGCGGGAGCGTCTGTCCGACTACCAAGAGCAGTACGGCGACCTCTTCAATCTGGAGGCCACCCCGGCGGAGTCCACCGCCTACCGCTTTGCCAAGCACGACAAGGAGCAGTTCCCGGACATCCA
Organism: uncultured Oscillospiraceae bacterium; assembly: GCA_944387075.1. GTDB lineage: Bacteria > Bacillota > Clostridia > Oscillospirales > Oscillospiraceae > Enterenecus. The sequence goes on from CALXDO010000068.1 coordinate 2,414, forward strand.
CACCGCCAACGACCAGGGCACCCCTTATTACACCAACTCCTCCCACCTGCCCGTGGGGTGCACCCAGGATGTCTTTGCCGCCCTGGACGTACAGGACCAGTTCCAGACCCTCTACACCTCGGGCACGGTGTTCCACGCCTTTTTGGGGGAAAAGCTGCCCGGCTGGCAGGCGGCGGCCGCCCTGGTGCGGAAAATTGCGGAGCACTACAAGCTGCCCTATTACACCATCTCCCCCACCTACTCCGTATGCCCCGACCATGGCTACCTCGCCGGGGAACAGTTTACCTGCCCCCACTGCGGCAAGCCCGCCGAGGTGTACAGCCGCATTACCGGCTACTACCGCCCGGTGCAGAACTGGAACGACGGCAAGGCCCAGGAGTTCCGAGATCGGGTGGTATACAACGTATCATGAGGATCGGCCCCGGCCCCGCTCTGTGCGGTGTGCCGGGGCTGTTTTTGCTGGTATCATGTGAGACCAGTCTATGATGTAAAATATATATTGTTGAATTTTTACAAAAAATATAGGCAAGAAATGCTGGATGTTCCAAAAATGTATGGGCGGTGCAGAAATGGGTATCCATGAGGGAGGGTGGTGTGATATGATACACTCAAATTTCCAGCGCACGTCACAAAACGACCAACAAAAGGGAGGAATTCACATGATAAAAAAGGGTCGGGCAAAGCGCGGAGTGGCACTGGCCATGGCTGGCACTTTGCTGGCGTCCACGTTGGTGGGGTATGGGTTTCCGGCGGCCCAGGCCGCAGAGACCACCTACATCGGCGATGACGCGCTGACCAGCAAGTCCACCGCTGCGCCTACCCCGGACAAAGTGGTGCCCAATGCCAACCAATATTGGTATCAAAAAGCGGAACTGTCTGCCTTCTGCCACTTTGGCCCCAACACCTTCAATGGGATTGAGTGGGGCGAAAACTATGGGGACAAGACTCCCGACGAAATCTTCAAGCTGGAGAAGGATTTCGACGCGGACACCATGGTCAAGACCTTGAAGGATGCCGGGTTCCAGATGCTCATTGTCACCGCCAAGCACCACGACGGCTTCTGTATCTGGGCCAGCGACTACACCACCTACGACGTGTCCAGCACCAGCTACAAAGACGGCAAAGGCGACATTCTGGCGGAGCTGTCCGAGGCCTGTACCAAATACAACATGGATATGGGCCTGTACCTATCCCCCTGGGACATCCACGAGCCCAGCTATGGCTACTATGACAAGAACGGCAATGCGCTTCCGGTGGATCGCAGAGACGAGGACGCGGCAGATTATAATGAGTACTACAACAATCAGCTCAAAGAGATCCTCAGCAATCCCAAATACGGGAACAACGGACGCTTCCGTGAGGTGTGGATGGATGGCGCCAAGGGCGGCGGCAACGATCCCAACAATGCAGAAGCCCAGATCTATGACTTCACCACTTGGTTTGAGACCATTCAGAAGTACCAAGGCGAAGCCTCCGGTAAATATGACGCCGACTGTATGCTCTTCGGTGCCGAGGCCTACACCACCGTGCGCTGGATTGGCAACGAGAACGGCTACGCCGCCGAGAACACCTGGTCCAAGTCCCAGGTGGACTACACCAACAACACCATCGACAGTGCCTCCTCCGGCGGCTTCACCGTGGGTCTGGAAAATGGCAACCAGTGGACGGTGCCTGAGTGTGACGCCCGCATCACCTCCGGCTGGTTCTGGGGCGCCAACAAGAACACCCCCAAGACCGTCACCGCTCTGGCTGACATGTACTTCAACTCCGTAGGTCACAATGCCACCTTCCTGCTCAACGTGCCTCCCAACGACCAGGGCACTGTGGATGACGCCATCCTGGAGCGGGTCACAGAGTTCGGCCAGAACGTGACCCAAACCTTCGACGACAACCTGGCCCAGTCTGTCCAGGCCACCAGCGTCCGGGGTAATGATGTGGCGTACAAGCCCGGCAATACCATCGACGGCAAGGATAACACCTACTGGACCACCGACGATAACACCAACTCCGGCACCCTGCTCATCGACCTGGGCGGAACCAAGAGCTTTGATGTGGTGTCCGTGGAGGAGGCCATTCAGAACGGCCAGCACATCAACCAGTACAAGGTGGAGTACAAGGACGCCAATGGCGAATGGCGCGTGATGGAGTCCGGAAAGACCATCGGCGCCAAGCGGCTGGTGCGCACCAGCGTGGTCAAGGGCTCCCAGGTGCGCATCACCGTGACCGCCCCCGAGGGCATGGTGCCTATGATCAGTGAAGTGGGCGTGTACAAGGCCAGCGCTGGCTTTGAACTGCCTGGAGCCGCCCCCGAGGGCATGGATGTCATCGACATCAATGACAACGCCTTCCAGTTCACCAAGGGAACGTGGACCCCTGAGAGCGGCTCTCAGTTCGTGGGCGGCACCAACAAGTGGGCCAACCAGGGGGCTGAATTTACCGTTCAGTTTACCGGCACCAAGATCTACTTGGTGGGAACCAAAGACCCCAACCACGGCCAAGCGGATGTCTACATTGACGGCAAACTGGTGGAAACCATCGACACCAGTGCCAGCGCCCGAGCCCTGGGACAGCGTATCTTCACCTCGGATGACCTAAAAGATGGGGAGCACACCCTGCGTCTGGTGGTGAAAACCAAGGCCATCGGCATTGAGGCCGCCTACGCCATCAACAACGGCGGCAAGGGCATGATCGGCCTGGAGCAGAGCCGCTATACCATGAATGAGGATGAGACCATGGAGGTCACCCTCACCCGGGTGGGCGGTACCAGCAACGAGCCGGTCACCGTGACCCTGACCCCCAACCCCGGCACCGCCATTCAAGAGGACTTTGACACGGAACTGAACCAGACCATCACCTTCAACGCCGGCGAGACGGAGAAGACCGCCCAGGTGCGCACCAAGCGCAACGAGAAAGTGACCGGCGATAAGTACTTCACCGTTGAGCTCAGCAGCGACGATCAGAACGTGATTCTTGGCTTTAATTCCCTGGCCACCATTACCATCCGGGACAGTGAGTCCATCACCCGGGAGGAAGTGCAGGCCCTGGTGGACGAGGGCAGCAAGGCTCTGGCTGAGTGGTATGTCTCCGGGTATGAGGCATACGCCAAGGCCGTTGCCGATGCCAAGGCCCTTCTGGAGCAGGGCGAGCCCACCGCACAGCAGCTGGCGGACGCCGCCCGTGCCATCCAGGAGGCCCAGAAGGCCCTGGTGGAGCGGGAGCAGTACACCGCTGAGGACCCCTTCTATCTGCCTTGGAAAGCGGGAACTTCCGCCACGTTGGAGGCGGAGTTTGCCCAGCGAAACAATGCGGGAGAGAATGAAAAGTGGCCGCTCCAAGTGGCTCAGGGTGACTGGGCCAGCCACGGCGAGTTCATCAACTGCTTGAATCAGGACGACACCATCTCCTTCCCCTATGTGGCGGAGCGCACCGGCACCTATACCGTCACCGCCACCTACCGCAGCGGCGACACCAACAACGCCCTGGTCTGGCACGAGGCGGATGAGAAGATTACCGCCGGCACCGTTTCCGCTGGCGCCAACGACAGCGCCAACGCCACCCACACCGTCACCTTTGACCTGGAGGTCACCGAGGCCGGAGCGGGTACCCTGATCTTTACCGGCCCTGAGAAGAACTCCCCCCAGCTGGATAAGCTGGAGATTGCCCCCAAGGATGTGGCTTCCAACGAATACACCGTCACCGTAGAGACGGAAGGCCAAGGCACCGTCTCCCCTGCCGGAACCACCCAGGTGGCCGAAGGTGAGACCTTTACTCTGACCATGACCCCCGACCAGGGGTATGTGGTGGAGCAGGTCCTGGTCAACGGCAAGCCGGTGGAGGTGCAGGGCAACACCCTGACCCTGACGGTGGAAGGGGATGTGACCATCCAGGTGACCTTTGCCAAGGAAGAGGTTACCCCCAGCCCCGAGCCCTCCACCCCCGTGGAGCCCAGTCCTGAGCCCTCCACTCCTGTGGAGCCCAGCCCTGAGCCCTCCACTCCTGTGGAGCCCAGTCCCGAGCCTTCCGCCCCTGTGACCGGCGGAGATGTGCTTTTGGACAACAACACTGGCAACCAGATCACCATGGGCAACGCCGACCAGGTCTTTGCCCCCAACACCGTGATTACGGTGGACAACGTCAAGGACGGTGACCTCTACACCCGCGCGGAGAAGGCTTTGAGCGGTGTGGTCTCTGACATGAGCCATGCGTATGTGATGGAAATTACCGCTATGCTGGACGGCAAGCTGGTACAGCCGGATGGGGCTGTACAGGTGACCTTCGCCATCCCCAATAACCTCTCGGCCGACCACTTGAAGCTGTACTATGTGGACGAAAACGGCAAGAAGGCAGAGGTGTCCATCACGGTGAACAAGGACGCCAACACCGTGACCGCCCACCTCACCCACTTCAGCACCTATGTCCTGGCCAATGTAATTGTGGATCAGAACACCAGTGGCGTTCCCGCCACCGGCGACGCCAGCCAACTGGCCCTGTTCACCGGCGCGCTGCTCACCAGTGCCGCCTGTGCCGGCCTAATGGTGGCAACGCGCAAGCGCAGCAAGGATTAATGCGCAGCGTTTCCATGAAACCGTAACACCAAACAAAGGTGGAAGCAGCCGAATCGCTGCTTCCACCTTTGTGCGTGTGGGGAACTGTGATTGAGGGCCTGTTCCACAGGAGGAAACGCAAAATGGTTGGCAGGTACATGTGATACTCAAACGTATAAAACCCCCGAGGCCGGTCTCATACGGCCTCGGGGGTTTGCATCAGGGAAATCTGCGGTTAGTCTTTGAACTTACGCACCTTGCTGAACACAACCACGCCCAGACAGGCGGCGGACAGGACCAGGAAGGCGGTCATCAGAGCCAGGTTTGCAGAGTCACCGGTCTGTGCAGGGCCTTCAGGGTTGGCACTGCTGCCGGGCTGAGAGGGGTTGGCACCGGGCTGAGAGGGGTTGGCGCCGGGGTTGGAGGGCTCCACAGGCTCCGAAGGCTCCACGGGGTTGGAGGGCTCGGGGCTGTAGTTGGGGTCCTTTGCTCCGCACTCGGTGCACACGCCGTTGATGAAGTTGTGACCGGTGGCGGGGATGGAGGTTTGCTCCACCAGAATCTCACCACACACGGAGCACTTCACACCGTCGGTGAGGCCGGCCTCGGTGCAGGTGGGAGCCTTACCGGGAATGGTCTCCTCGGTGTGACCGGTGGCGGGGATCACCTCTTGTGCCTTCAGCAGCTGACCGCACACGGAGCACTTCTCTCCATCGGTGAGACCGGCCTCGGTACAGGTGGGAGCCTTGCCGGGAATGGTCTCGCGGGTGTGATCGGCCAGGGGCAGTTCGGTTTCGGCCTTGGAAATCTCGTTCTTGGCCTCAGCGTCGGAGAAGTACTTGCCGCACTCCTCGCAGTACCAGTAGGCGATGTTGCCCTTGTGGATACAGGTGGACGCTTTGGCTTCCACAGCGGTGAGGGTGTGGGTGTGACCGGACTCCCCTGCCACACGGGTGATGAGAATGTAGCTGACCAGCATGTCGTTGTTGCTGTTCTCGGTCTTTTCGGGAGTCAGGGTCAGGGTGACGGCGCCGTCAGCGTCCAGAACCACGTTTTCCATGGTGGCGTAGCTGGGCTCAGCGGTGCTCAGCAGCACGCTCTTCAGGGTGGACAGATTGGTCTGGCCCTGGTCGAGGGTGATGGTGGCAGGCCGGTCGGAGCCGTACTGGGTCCAGGGGTCGCGATAGCCGATGTAGACGTTGTAGGTGCCGGGGGTCAGGCCATCGAACTGGTAGCTCAGGGACTTACCGGTGGCCTCCTTGGTCATGTTGCGGACGGTGGAGTAGGCAGTGCCGGTGCCATCGTCGTTGGTGCCGGTTTCGCTGGCGTTGAGGTAGCCCCAGCCGTTGTCGGCGGTGTAGGCCAGGTCGGCATCCTGGTTGAGGATGGTGGCCCGGTTGGCATTCACCACAGTCTGGCCCAAGGTGGTGAACTTACTGGCACCGGAATCCACGAAGTAGACCACGTTGTTGGGCACCACAGCCAGGGTGTGCTTGACCACCTGGCCATTTGCCAGGGTGACGGAGATCTCATAGGTGCCCACCTGGTTGACATTCAGCCCGTCCAGGTTCCAGGTGACGTTCATGTCGATGGAGTCGCCGCCGTTGATGGACACGCCAATGGCCTGGGGCAGAGAGGGCTGCTCACCCAGGTAGGTGTAGGCAGGCAGTTCCTCGGTGATGACCACCTCGGTGGTGGTCTCGTAGGTCATCTTGCTGAAGTCGTACCACAGGGCCACGTCCTCCCGGGCCTGGTTGGTTGCGTCGTCGGCCTTGAGGGCCTCAGCATCCAGGGCACTGGAGTACAGACGCACAGAGCTGAAATCGCTCATGGAGGTGCGGCCGGTGTCGGGGCACACGCCGATGCCCAGGTACAGGTCAGAGGGGGCCACCTCACCCACGTTGGTGCGGGTGCTGGAAACCTCGCCGTTGACATAGGTGGTGATGGTGCCGCCGTTGCTGCCGTCATACACAGCAGCCACACGCAGCCACTGGTGCACCAGCTCTTCCGTCATGGGAATGTTGGAAACCTGGCCGTCGGGAGGCGTGGGCATCCAGTAGGAGCCGTTGTAGATAAAGAAGTACAGGTTGCCGGCGGAGATGCGGAAGGCGGCGGACTGGTCGCCCTTACCCATAATCATGTTAAAGGAGTTGCCATCGGTGCTGTACACGTTGGGGCGGATGACAGCTTCCATGGTGAAGCTGTTGGACCCGCCGATGATGGCGTTCATGGCCTCCTTGGCACCCTCGTTATCCACCAGGAAGTGACCGCTCATGTAGGTGCCCTGGTTGGCATCCTGGCCCATGGAGGCGGTGTCGGACTTGGCGGTGAGGTCCACATCAAAGCCGTTGTGGCTCTGGTCGGCCACCACTGCGTGATAGTAGGGGTTCTGCTCCATGGTGGTGGCGATTTCCAGCTGCTCATACAGGTGAGCCTTGGCCTCTTCGCCCAGCTTGTCCTGGAGTTCCTGGGTCAGGCCTTCGAAGGAAGCCACCAGCTTCTCCACGTCAGCCTTCTGGTCGGCGGAGGTGACCACCAGGCTCTCAATCTGCTTCTGGAGCTGAGCCAGAGCGGTGTCTCCAGACACCACATTGGCGGTGCGGTAGGGAGCGGTGAGGTCGTACAGGTTGGCGTCCTTCACGGTGTAGGGCACCAGGGTGTAGGAGTAGTTGTACACCTGAGAGGTGGGCAGGGTGTACTGGCTGAGGGTGTCGGCGCCGCAGCTGGCGTTGCCGGTACCCTGAGAGCGGTAGTTGATGGACAGGTAGGTCTCGTTCTGATAGGTCAGCTCATAGGGGTGGCGGGCCTGGGTCATGTCGTCGGCGGTGAAGTGCAGGGCCTGGGCCTCCACGGCGTCCTGGGCGGCAATGGCCAGGGCGGTGTTGCTGTTGTCACTGGTGACGGTGAACCACTTCACCCCAGTGAGGGTGCCGGTGTCCTCGGTGTCCAGATAGGGGAAGAACAGCTTGTTGACGGTGGTGGAGTACTCACCCACCTGGGCGAAGCTCTCACGGTCCCACATGGCTTCCACGGGGCCGTTGCCGTACCAGCTGACGTTCTCAAAGCCCTGGGGCAGCACCATGGTGGTGCCGATGCGCATGAAGCGGCTGCGGCTGGTGGAGGTCTGGGTGCCGTCCACGGTGATGTTCAGAGTGACCGCGCCGGAGCCGTCCACGGTGTACACCACCTTCTGGGTCAGGCCAGCCATGTGGGGGAAGGTCTGGGTGAAGGTGATGGTGGTAAGGCCATCGGCCTGGGTAACGTCAATGTCGCCGTCAATGGCGGTATCCTTGCCGGCATTCTGCCAGGCCCAGTCGAAGTTGTTGTTGTCGTTGTTCAGGGGTGCGCGCCAGAAGTTGGGGACAGGGCCCTGGGTGAGCAGGGTCTCTTTTTGATAGACGTAGTTGGAAATGGCGCCGGAGGACTTGTCGATGTTGAAGGAGAAGTCCTTGCCGGTGACGGTGATGACATCCTCGCCATTCTGATCCACGGTGACCTGGTTGGTAGAGGGGGTCAGGGCCACCTGCTCCACATCGGCGGGCACCTGGAACTGCTCATGAGCCACCTCGTGGCCCTTCTGGGCCCACAGGGTGTTTTCCTTGAGCTGAACGGAGATGTTCAGGTAGTACTCAGCACCGGCCTTGGTCTCCTTGGGCATGTACTGAGCATAGGGGATGATGATGTTCTGGGTGGTCTGAGGAGCCACATCGGTGGCCAGAGTGCCCTCGTGGAGGACGGTGCCGTTCTCCATCAGCTGCCACACCACATTGTACTCGTTGAGGTTGGTGAAGCCGTTTTCGTTCTTCACCTGCACCAGGCCGCTCATCAGGTCGGCCTCAGAGGCGGTGAACCACAGGCTCTGATACTGATACTTCACTTCCTCCAGCTCGGGCTGGGCCACACGGTCGGGGGTGACCAGGCCGTTCTGGCAGAAGTTGCCGGAGTTGTTGCCCAGATCGCCGGTGTCGCCGCCGTAGCCGAAGAACTTCCCATCCAGGGCATCGCCGTAGATGTCGGAGTTGTAGTAGGCGTCGGGCTGCATGTAGTAGTTATAGGCGCCCTGAGCCTTCTCCTGCACGCTGGACATGTCGGCCCACAGCAGCACCCGCGGGTCATCCTGCTGGATGGCGGGGTTGGTGGAGTTCTGAGCCTGAATCTGATCCTGGGTCAGAGCCACGTTGTAGAAGCGGCCCATGGAGATCTCACCCATGAACTGACGGCCGCTGTAATCGCTCTGGTAGCCCAGGCTGAGCAGGGCGTTGGAGGGGGAAATGTTGGCGGGGCCATCGGACTTGGAGCCGATCTCCACACCGTCCAGGTAGACCTTCATGGTGCCCTTGTCGTAGGTGGCCACCAGCTGGTGCCAGTTGTTCAGCCAGTTTTCGCCCAGCTTGGCCTTGTCCACCACCAGGGAGTTCCAGCCGTTGTTGTAGACGAAGAACTCCAAGTTGGAGTCGCCGTTGAGCTTCAGGGCAAACTGCTGGTCGCCCTTGGCGGCAAAGACCTGGTTGGCCTTGTTCTGGGTGGGCTTGCAGATGACCTCCACGGTAAAGGCCTTGTCCGCGCCGGACAGGGCGTTGTTGTAGGTCCCGTTGGTGTCCTCAAAGCCCACAGAGCCGTTGACCAGGCTGTTGGAGGCCAGTGCCCCAGCCCCGGGGTTGTCGTTGATGCTCTCGGTGGTCACGGTGCTGCCGGGGAAGTCGGCCAGCTCGTAGCTCAGGGGGTAGCTCACCACCCGGGCCTGGTCCACCCAGTCCCAGATGAAGCCGCCCAGCATATTGTCGCCGCTGCGGATGGCGTCCCAATACTCTTTCAGGTTGCCCACGGCGTTGCCCATGGCGTGGTCGTACTCGCACATCACATAGGGCATGTTCCGGTTGCTGGCCCAGCTCTGCACGGTACTTACGCCGGGATACATATTGCTGCCCATGTCGGTGCCGTTGGCGTCGTTGGAGCTCTCCGAGTGCACCGGGCGGGTGAGATCGTGGTCCTTAAAGTACCAGATCAGGTCAGAGAACATACCGTCGGCGTAGTTGGCGTCGCTGGAGTAGTAGTTCTAGTTGCCGGTGGACCAGGCCACAATGGCACTGACATTCTTCAGCCGGTTAAAGGTGGTCACCGTGCGGTCCATGGCCATTTCCTTGAACAGCACTTGCTTGGTTGCGTTGTTCATCAGCTGGTGGGACTCCAGGTTGGTCTCACCCATCATGTACAGGCCGTACTTGTTGCACAGATAGTACAGATAGTCGTCGTTGGAGTAGTGGGAGGTGCGGATGGCGTTGATGTTGTATTGCTTCATCAGCGTCACATCTTCCTCCATCACTTCCTTGCTCACGGCCTTGCCATACACAGGGTCGGTGTCGTGGCGGTTGGTGCCCCGGAACACCAGGGGCTGGCCGTTGATGGTGATGGGCTGATACTCGCTGTCGTCGGTGATGCGGTTGCCGTTGGCATCCACCTCCGTGCGGGTAAAGCCGATCTCCCGGAAGCCAAGCTGCTGGGACATGCTGCCCAGGTAGGCCCCGTTTTCGTGGTACAGGCTGATGACCAGGTAATACAGGTTGGGGTGCTCAGCGCTCCACAGCTCGGGGCTTTGCACATACTTGGTCACGTCCACGGTCTGGCTGCCCTGGGCGGCAATCTCGGGGACGTCCACGGTGACGCCGTTGACGAACATGGAGCCGTCCTCGTTGTACAGCCGCACGTCCACCTTGTAGCCGGAAGCGGCTTGGGCGGATTCATTTTCCACGGTAACGCTCGAGTCCAGGTCGGCGTTTTCGTAGTTCTCATCCAGATCGGTGACCACATAGTAGTCGTTGATGTGGACCTGGGGGGCACCGTAGACGTACACGTCACGGAAGATGCCGCCGTCTTTGAACATGTCCTGGAGCTCAAACCAGGTGCCGTCACAGAACTTATGTACCTCCACAGCCAGCAGGTTCTCGCCGTCTTCGTTGAGGTAGTCGGTGATGTCAAAGCTGTGGGGGGCGTAGGAGTCCTCGCTGTACCCCACGGCCTGGCCGTTGAGGTACACATAGTAGGCGGCCTCTACACCCTGGAAGTTGAGGTAGATGCGTCCATTCTGCTCCTTGAGGGCCTTCAAGCCGTCATCCAGGGTAAAGGTCTTGCGGTACATGCCCACGGGGTTATAGTTTACCGGGGCCAGGGGGGCGGTGTCACTGCTGGTGTTGTCCTCCTGCCAGGGCACCTGGGTGTTGGTGTAGATGGGGTAGTCTAAGCCCCAGTAGGTCCAGCTGGCGGGCAGCTGAAGCCCAGTGCTCCACTGGTCGTCGGGCTGGAAGTCCGTCTCATAGAAGTTGGCGTAGTTCTCCTTGGCGATGGTGTCGTTTTTCACCACACGCAGAGACCAGTCCGCGGCGTTTTCACCGGTGAGGAACTGGACGTAGCCGGAGGCCTCCTTGTCAAAGTTGATGGCACTGTCCAAAGCGGCCTGCACGCTGTCGTAGATGACGCTGGAGGAGGCGAACATGCTGGCTTCCTCCCGGTTGATGGCGAAGACGTCTTCGTTGTGAACATCGCCCACAGTTTCACCGGTCCACTCCTTCCCTGTGAAGGTGGGAGAGGTAATGGCGTCCTTGGCCTCCAAAACCGGCATGGTGGCGGAGGCCTTCCAGGGGTCCGTGTACCCAGCTTGGGTATTACTCTGGGTGTCTGCGGCCAGAGCATGCACCGGTACCATACCCAGGAGCATGCTCAGAGCCAGACCCGTGGAAAGCACACGCTTGCTGTGCTTTTTCATGGTTGGCTTTCTTCCTTTCCGTTTTTTTCTCTTCTTCTAATTTGATTTGAAACATACCGATGGGTGTGGCATATCACCCTCCTCCTGGCGTCCAAATTTTTACTAAATTTGCAGGGGGAAATTGTGGAAAAATTTCACACCCCGATTATCCCACCGAGGGTTATCTTTTACAACTGACAAATAATACAAAAATATTTGGGGTAAATTGTGACAGATTGCCCTATAGAACGGGATAAATATAAAAAGTATGATATAAGATACCATACTAATTTTACAAAAAAGAGTGGAAAAAGGCGAAAGTGCCGCAAGAGAGAAACGAATTAAAGGAAGAAACTTTCAGATTTAGGGTTTGTGGTATGCGCCGGAGCGAGCAATCTGCGGGTGGAAACGCAAAAAAAGGACATCCTTTCGGATGTCCTTTTCTGGTGGAGACTACAGAACTCGAATCTGTGACCTCTTGCGTGTGAAGCAAGCGCTCTACCGGCTGAGCTAAGCCTCCATATTGGTGACCCGTACGGGACTCGAACCCGTGTTACCGCCGTGAAAGGG
>CALXDO010000069.1 GCA_944387075.1 uncultured Oscillospiraceae bacterium
TCATCACTTACTAGCTTCTTTGGCATACCTTTCACCTCCACTAGCATTATATCTCATCATCCGTAGCTTGTCTGGCTTTTGTTAGGCGCTCTTAGGGCGTTCCCCCCTAAGAACCTCCCTGGGGTACGAGGCTGGACGTGCGTTGAGTCTATCTTGGGCCCGTTACCCTTGCTGTGGCTCCTGGCACTGCCACCATACCAGGCATCCACGGCAACTGGCCCGAAAGCTCGGCGGTTTCTCTGTCCGGGCCTTTGTCTGATGATCGGTGTTCCCACCGCCGAGAGCCTGGCTACCGGCAGCTGGGAACAGCTGCTATACCAGGGTGAGGCCCTGGCGGAAGAAGCATCCCAGGGAGGGGAATACAAACATAAAAACTCCGGAGCCGCTTGCAAAGCTCCGGAGTTTTTAAAAGGATGGAGGATAGAATGAAAAAGAAAGGATATCTCTTGCAAGTGTTATAATACGCAAGAGTTTTTACAAAAGTTTGTGCACAACTGTTACAAAAGTATTAAATGATGAAAAAACTTTGTAAATTCACCGCAGCTTGGAAAAAAACTCCTCCAAAATGCCCCGGCACTGGGCCTCCAGAAGGCCGCCATAGATGCGGGGATGGTGGTTGAACCGCTCCTCAAACAGGTTGAGCACCGAGCCGCAGCACCCGGACTTGTCCTCTTTCGCCCCGTAGCGCACCGTGGCAATGCGGGCATTGATGATGGCCCCGGCGCACATGGGACACGGCTCCAAGGTGACGTACAGGGTGCAGCCGGTGAGCCGCCAGGTACCCAGGGCGGCACAGGCCATGTTGATGGCCTCCACCTCGGCGTGGGCGGTGGCCCGGCCCTCCGCCTCCCGGCGGTTGCGGCCCCGGCCGATGATCTCCCCCTGAGGGGAGACGATGACGCACCCCACCGGCACATCTCCCTGGGGGATGCAGGCCCGGGCCTCTTGAAGGGCCTCACGCATATACTCCTGGTGGGTCATGTTACTGGTCGGTGAGAATGGTGATGGAGGTGATCACCGGCTGCTGGTCGGCGGGAATGGTGCCGTTGCCGTCGGTGGGCTGGGCGGCCTTACAGATGGCGTCCACCACGTCCATGCCCTCGGTGACATAGCCAAACACGGCATAGTCCCCGTCCCAATAGGTGGCGTCCTCCTGGACGATGAAGAACTGGGAGCTGGCAGAGTTGGGGTCGTTGGAGCGGGCCATGGAGATGGCGCCCCGGGTGTGGGAGAGGGGATTGTCATAGCCGTTGGAGGAGAACTCGCCCACAATATTGTGCTCGGAGCCGCCGGTGCCGTCTCCATTGGGGTCGCCGCCCTGCATCATAGCCCCTTCAATGATGCGGTGGAAGGTGAGCCCATCATAGAAGCCGCTCTCAGCCAGTTCCACGAAGTTGGCGCAGGTGACAGGGGCGGCAGACTGGTCCAGCTTCACGGTGATGGTGCCGTAGTCTTTCACGTCGATTTTGGCGGTGTAGGTCACGCCCTCCTCCAGCGCGGGAGGCGTGTAGGTCTCAGAAGCGGTGGGGGTGGACACCGGGTCCGTGGTCTGGGGCTGGGAGGTGGTGGAGGGCTTCTGGCTCACCACCACGGCGGCAATCACGATAATGGCCACCACCACAATGGCGGCAATGCCCCACACCAGAGGGCTCATTTTCTTGGAGGGCTGGGTGGGTTTAGCCTTGGGGGTGGGGGCAGAGTGTGGGTTGGATTTCTTGTGCTTTTTCTTGGACATGGGGAATACCTACCTTTCTCAGGGGTGTATGCTCTTTAGTGTACACCAAAACAGGGAAGAGGGAAAGAGAAATTTCCAAAGACGCCCCGATGAAACACGCGCAGATGGAGAGGCCATCGGCCCAAAAGTAAAAACGAATTGTATACTATTGATTTGTTATTACAAAACGTTTTTGCTTTCTTCCGTTTATGGGGTAGAATTGGAGCAGCTTAGCCATGGGCAGCGGGGAATCCCTGGTGCGCCAGGGGAAGGCCGCTGAGCGGGTTAGCGTCCCTGTTGGCCCCGGCAGAAAAGCCCCCAGCGGAGGCGACGTCCCACCAAAAGTGAAAACCAAATGTATTCTATGTAGTCGTTATTACAAATGGTTTTGAATATTTCACATTTCCATGGGAGAGCCAGGCTAGGCGGGAACAGGGGCAATTCCAAAAAAACAGGGCCGGGAGAATGCCTGTGCTTCTCCCGGTCCTGTTGAGATCAGACGTGGAAATTACCGCTTGTTGGACTTGCGCCAGATGTGCATGGCCTGGGCGGCGGCGATGAGCTCGTCCCGGAACCGGGGGTCCGCCACGGAGATCAGGCCCTCGGCACGCTCCCAAGTGGTCTTGCCCTTGGCGTTGAACATACCCTGCTCGGTGACCACATAGTGCAGGTTGCTCCGGGTGCAGGTGGCAATGGAGCCCTCGATGAGGGTGGGACGGATGCGGGACTTCACCTCACCGGTGGCCTTGTCGGTGACGGTGGAGGAGCAGCAGATGAAGCTCTTGCCGCCCTTGGACAGGTAGGCACCCATGACGAAGTCCTGCTGGCCGCCTGCGCCGCTGATGTGGCGGGTGCCGGAGGACTCGGAGGAGACCTGACCGAACAGGTCAATGTCCACAGCTCCGTTGATGGAGATGAAGTTGTCCAGGGTGGACATGCGGGCGATGTCGTTGGTGTAATCCACCGGGGCGTTCATGCACTCGGGGTTGTTGTCCAGGAAGTCGTACAGCTCCTGGGTGCCGGCGGCGAAGGCATAGGTCTGACGGCCCTGGTCAAAGGCCTTGCAGGCACCGGTGATCTTGCCCGCCTTGCTCATGGCCACAAAGGCGTCCACATACATCTCGGTGTGCACGCCCAGGTCCTTCAAATCGGACTGGGCAATCATCTGGCCCACGGCCCCGGGCATGGAGCCAATGCCCAGCTGGAGACAGGCCCCGTTGGGGATTTCCGCCACAATCTGACGGGCCACCGCCAGGTCGATCTCCGAGGGCTCGCTGAGGCCGGGCATGGTGCCGATGGGGCCGTTGGGGCCCTCCACAATGGCGTTGACCTGGGAGATGTGCACCCCGGTGTGGTAGCCGCCCAGGCAGCGGGGCATGTTCTGGTTGACCTCCACGATGATGTGCTTGGCCCGGGAGCACATGGCGTACAGGTGGGAGGCGTTGGGGCCGAAGTTGAAGTAGCCGTGCTGATCCATGGGGGCCACCTGGAACATGGCCACGTCCATGGGCTCGATGCAGTCCCGGTAGTAGCCGGGCAGCTCGGAGTAGCGGATGGGGTCATAGAAAGCCAGACCCATCTTCACCATCTTCCGCTCCACCCCGGACATGTGCCAGGAGTTCCAGGTGAAGTGATCGGCGGGGTTTTCAATCTGGGCAATGGCGGGCATGTGCAGCAGGATGCCGCCCCGCACCTTCACGTCGTGCAGCTCGCCCATGCGTGCCGCCAGAGCCTGGTCCAGCACTTCGGCGGTGTTGGTGCACCAGCCGTAGTCCACCCAGTCCCCGGACTTGACCACCTTCACGGCCTCTTGGGCAGTGGTGAGCTTCTGACGATATTCTTCCTGATAACTCATAAGATACCTCCAAAATAGTGAAGAATGAAGAATGAATCATTGTGGTGTGCCGCTCCAGCGGCACGGATTTTGATTTGGGGCATCGATGGAGAACGCCCCTTGGCTCCCCCTCTGGGGGAGCTGGCAGCCCGTGAGGGCTGACTGAGAGGGCCCTCTCCGGCACAGCTGACGCTGTGCCACCTCTCCCAGCGGGAGAGGCAAGTGAAATGAGGCAGATACTCAAACAAGGGTGTGGGGTGATCCCCCACACCCTTGTTTTGCGGATGTTATTGAAACAGATTACACCTTCTCAAAGATGGTAGCAACGCCCATGCTGCCGCCGATGCACAGGGTGGCCAGGCCGCGCTTGGCCTCGTTCCGCTTCTGCATCTCGTGGAGCAGAGTGACGATGATACGGGCACCGGAAGCACCCACGGGGTGGCCGATGGAGATAGCACCGCCGTTGACGTTGACCTTGCTCATGTCGAAGCCCAGCTCACGGGCCACGGCGATGGACTGGGCGGCAAAGGCCTCGTTGGCCTCCACCAGGTCTACGTCCTCGATCTTCAGGTCGGCCTTGGCCATGGCCTGACGGGAAGCGGGCACGGGGCCCACGCCCATGATCTTGGGATCCACGCCGCCCTGGCCCCAGCTGACCAGCTTGGCCATGGGCTTCAGGC
>CALXDO010000070.1 GCA_944387075.1 uncultured Oscillospiraceae bacterium
CACTTTTGCCTGGCTCCACCGATATCGACGCTTACTCGTTCGTTATGAGCGGAGGGCAGATATCCATTCGGCCTTCCTTACCCTTGCGGTTGCTCTCATTGCCTTTAAGTTTTGTTAGGCACTCTTATGTGGGAATGTGTGGGGGGCTCAGTCCTCAAAGGTGAGGATAGCTTGACGGGTGCAATTCGGGAAGTGCGAGAAGAAGTTGGACTAGTTTTATCTCCAGAATATGCAAAGCGAGTGTGTTCTGTGGTTCGGGAAGACGTGGACGGGATTCTATTTCGTGATATTCTGGATGTATGGCGGTTTGAATATGATGGCCCTGTGACTCTGGAACAAGCGACCACACAGGAAGTGGCACAAACAGCATGGATGACCAAAGAGCAGATTCAAAAACTGCTGAACAATGGAAAGTTGGTACATACACTTTCGTATTTTTTGACACAGAGGGGCTATAAACATGGACATAAAAACCTTTTGGAGCGCTGTTCTACGACAGGATGCAGATGCCATGCGAGAATACTTCCACCCCAATGCCTGGGTAAATTGGCACAACACCAATGAGCATTTCAACGTGGAGGAATTCATCCAAGCCAACTGTGAATACCCCGGAGAATGGGATGGCCAAGTGGAGCGAATGATAACCACTGAAACCCATATCGTAACCGCTACACATGTACGCAGTAAGGACGGAAGCATTTCTTGCCATGCAACCTCCTTCATCTGTGTTGTGGATGGCAAAATAGCCTCCATGGATGAATACTGGGGGGATGATGGATCAGCCCCGGAGTGGAGACAGAACATGCACATTGGCACGAAAATCAAGGAGTAAAGAATGCGTTACCAATCGATTGTAAATTAAGATGCCCATTGATAAGGGGTGGTATGATGGTATGCGATGTGTTGTGCCGAGTTGGTATCAGCCTAGATCATCGGAGGAAACAAGCATGAAAATAGAACAAATCCACTGTGAAGAAGGGAAAGAAAGCATAACAAGGCTGATTCTGGAATCCCTCCCAGATTAGTTTGGTATCCCGGAGGCAAGAGAGGAGTACGTTGCTGGCAGTGAAGGGAAGCCTTTTTTCTGTGCTTTTGATGGTGAAAAACCAGTTGGATTCCTCTATCTCAAAGAGACTGGGCGGCATACGGTGGAACTGGCTGTGATGGGGGTGCGGAAGGAATACCATCGAATCGGAATCGGGCGGAAACTCTTTGATGCGGCAAAAAAGGAAGCAAAAAAGCAAGGATATTTGTTCATTCAAGTAAAAACAGTGCAAATGGGGAGATACTCCGAATACGATGACACCAATCGATTTTACCTTTCTATGGGGTTCAAGGAACTAGAGGTATTTCCTACTCTATGGGACGAATGGAACCCATGTCAAATTTACATTATGGCCCTATAACAGACACCACACGGTAGATGTCATAGATCTGAGAAAGGTGTGACCCCACACGATAGAGCGGCGATAATGCGCCATACAAAAGGATGAAATCCAAGATGGGAAACAGAAGGGAGACCTTTGAACGCTCTTGAAGGGAGAGGGGTAAGTACAGAATGTTGAATTTTTCCAGATAAAATGACGAATATAAAACGGTCAGATGCTCAAACTATGCTCGGATTCCAAATCCAACACAAGTTTGAAGGAGGACAACGATATGTCTAGCAACAATAGTTCTAACAAGCTGGTGGTTCCCGGTGCCCGTGAGGCCATGGATAAGTTCAAGATGGAGGCAGCCAACGAGGTGGGCGTGAACCTGAAGGCCGGTTACAACGGCGACCTCACCAGCCGTCAGGCTGGTTCCGTGGGCGGTCAGATGGTCAAGAAGATGATTGAGGCCTACGAGAACGGCCTGAAGTAATAGCAAACCAGAGATCAGAAAGACCCGGCGGGAAAACTACCGTCGGGTCTTTCGCTATGCTTTCCTTCAAGAGTGACGGAAAAGACCTGTTTGATAGAAAATGTCAATGATTTAGATTTCCTGTGGCCGGGTTATCCAAAAGCGTTCCGTTGTGATCAAACCGGGAGCCGTGGCAGGGACAATCCCAAGAGTGTTCCTGAGAATTCCACTTTAGAGCGCAGCCCATATGGGGGCAGCGTTTGAATGAGGGGGTGAGAAGGTTGATCATGGATTCCCATCCGTTGATGGCCAGTTGTGGGTGGAGCATGCTTCGAGAAGGGGAAAAAAGACCGGCATAGGGGCTTTCTTTTTCCTGCACGAGATCACACAGCAGCATAGCAGCTGCCATGGAGGAAGTCATGCCCCACTTGTTGAAGCCGGTGGCCACATATAGGCCGGAGGTACGGGCGGAATAGGGGCCGATATAGGGCACACGGTCCAGTGTCATACAGTCCTGTGTGGCCCAATGGTACCGTTCCGTGGCTTGAGGGAAGTGTTGATGGGCAAAATCGCGAAGCTCCTGCCAACCGCCGCCTTTCTTTCCGGTACGATGGTCTCCGCCACCCACCAAAAGTAGGTGTTTATAGTTGCGGAAGGACATTCCAGATTGAGCATCGTCCACATACATGCCATCCACCTGTGGGGCGTGTTCCAGTGCAATGACGTAGGAACGGTGTTGATAAAGCTTCATGAAGTAGCTGCCATGCTTGTTCAGAAAGGGGAAATGGGTGGCGACGATGATCTTTTTTGCATGAATGGTTGCAGCATCTGTGATGGCGGTAGTGCCTACCAATTCCTGCACTTTGGTGTATTCATAGATGTGAAGCCCCTGAGAAATGGCGGCGAGAAATTTCAGCGGGTGAAATTGGGCTTGGTTAGGCGTGCATACAGCACCGGCCACAGGAAAGGGAAGAGGCAGGTTGGAGACAAACTCCCCTTCTAAGCCCAACTGCTGCATTGCATCCAGTTCCTGTTGGACGGCTCCGGGATCGTCCAGAGAATAGACGTACGAGGGCTTCTCTTCAAAATCACAGTCTATGGTGCGGCACAGCGTACGGTAGTGTTCCAAGGCTGCCAGATTGGCATTCAGATAGGCGTGTGCTAGCTGGGGGCCAAAGGTTTTGATGAGTTTGTGATAGATGAACCCATGCTGCACCGTGAGTTTTGCGGTGGTGTTTTGGGTAATTCCACTGCCGATGGTGTCAGCCTCAGTCAGTGCATAGGATATCCCTGCGTTGTGAAGCAGGTAGGCACATAAAACACCGGCCATTCCTCCGCCAATGACCAATACATCCGTGTGAAGATCTTGCTCCAAGCGTGGAAAATCCCTGTGGTTCCATGTCTGTTCCCATAACGATGCCATTGTAACCCTCCATTGATTTATTTGCTGGTAGTGTCTGCAAAAGGAGAGAAAATATGTAAAGGATCAGACGACAAAACCGCCGGATATTCAGGACATCCGGCGGTTTGCAGTTGCCTTGCGTTGCAATGTGGGGGCCTTCTTACTTCACAGCAATGGCCTCAATTTCAAACAGGCCACCCATAGGAAGTGCCCCAGCCTGTACACAGGAGCGGGCGGGGCGATTGTCGGCGAAATAAGAGGCGTACACCTCGTTGATGGCAGCAAAATCCCCAATGTCGGCTAGGAACACGGTGGTCTTGACCACATTGGAGTAGTCCATGCCGGCGGCCTGGAGCACGGCTCCCAGATTTTCCAGTGCCTGCTTGGCTTGGGCCTGTACGCCTTCCGCCAACACGCCGGTCTGGGGGATTAGTCCAAGCTGTCCAGAGGTGTACAGGGTATCTCCGCACAGCTTGGCGTGGCAGTAGGGGCCCACGGCGGCGGGGGCGTTGGCAGCACTGATGGTTTGATGACTCACAACAGATCACTCCTTATGTGTAAATGGTGACAGAGCTGACGCATGCAGCAATCTCTATGCCAGTATACAAGAGATAGAAGCTTTCGGCAAGAGGAACGGTGCGCAAGGGGGAGATTTTGGAGAGAGAATCAAATGTGCTCTGACAGGCGGATTATGAAAGAAGCTAGAAAAGTATGTGTAAACCCTGAAGAACCTTCCGGAGGAAGTGACCGAATGGATCTTAAAGTATGTTCTGCCGCCTGCTGATCGGATCGGTTTTTCTTTACAATTAGCAGCACTTCTGCCAGATTGTGGAGAGTAAGTTGGGGAAATAAGAGATAGCCCCACAAAACCGTTGTGTCGCATCACAGATTGTGATACACTGGAGCAAATTACATCTGATTGCTTCGAGCGAGCGGGTCTAAGGGCGCAAATGCCTATGATCTCTCGCCAGGGTCATGTTGGAAACGAGATGGCCTTCCGTTTTTGAAAAGAAGCTGCTCCAGCCAGTCCCTTTTGAAAAAAGGGGCTTATGTGCCGTGCTTTGAGAGTGCTGCTTTTCAAGCGGCACTCTCTTTTTTTTTTTTTTTTCCTATGAAACGCATTGAAACCCGAAAAGCGGTGGGGCATGTTTTGTGCCATGATTTGACTCAGATTATCCCCGGAGTTACCAAGGATGCCCGGTTTCGCAAGGGGCATATCGTCACCCAGGAGGATATTCCAGTGCTGCTCTCCATGGGAAAGGAGCACCTCTATGTCTGGGAGCAGCAGGAGGGGATGCTCCATGAAAATGAGGCAGCCCTGCGGCTATGTGCCCTGTGCCGGAATGAGCACATGACCACCACGCCGGTGAAAGAGGGCAAGATCGAACTGATGGCGGATTGTGACGGCTTGTTCCAGGTGGATGTGTCCCGTCTGGATGCTATCAACGATGATGATTCCATCATCATTGCCACGCGCCATACCAATACCGCAGTACACCGGGGGGACAAGCTGGCTGGTACCCGCATTATCCCTCTAGTCATTGAGGAAAAACGGCTGCGCCGGGTGGAGGAACTGGCAGGGGACACCCCAATTCTCTCCATCACCCCCTGGAAGGTGCGCACTTGCGGCCTGATTACCACAGGCAGCGAGGTGGCAAATGGACTGGTGCAAGACAGCTTTACCCCGGTGGTGAAGGACAAGCTGGCTGCGTTTGGAATTACCGTGACACACCACTGCCTGCCAGGGGATGACCGGGCGGCCATTACGGCGGCGGCCCTGGACTTCCACGCCCAGGGGGTGGATATGATTTTGTGCACCGGCGGAATGAGTGTAGACCCCGATGACAAGACCCCTGGCGCCATCAAGGACACCGGGGCGGAGATCATCTCCTACGGGGCCCCAGTGCTCCCTGGCGCCATGTTTTTGCTGGGTTACTTTCCAGACCAGACTCCTATTTTGGGGTTGCCGGGGTGCGTGATGTACGCCAAGGCCACCATTTTTGACCGTGTACTGCCCCGCATTGCAGCTGGATTGCCCGTGGAGAGAAAGGAAATCAAAAAGATGGGGCATGGGGGTCTATGCCTGGGCTGTGCTCCGTGCCATTATCCCATTTGTCCCTTTGGAACGGGGCTGTAACCTGTGATGCGCCGGGAACGAATTTCCTTGGAGGAGGCTTTGAGGCTCGTCCGGGCCTCCTTGCGTCCCTTAGAGTGCCTAACAAAACTTAAAGGCAACGAGAGCAACCGCAAGGGTAAGGAAGGCCGAATGGATATCTGCCCTCCGCTCATAACGAACGAGTAAGCGTCGATATCGGTGGAGCCAGGCAAAAGT
>CALXDO010000071.1 GCA_944387075.1 uncultured Oscillospiraceae bacterium
GGAGAAAGCCAATGTCCCCCCGAGGGCCCAGCAGGGCGGCGCAGATGTCCCGGTTGGCAAAGAGAATGGAGAACACATCCTCCAGAAAGGCCAGATTGCTCCCCTCAAAACGCCCGGTCAAGGTGGCCTCCATGGCGTGGAAAATCTCGTCGTACAGCTCCTGTTCCACACACTCCAGCATGTGGGGAATGTCCCGGTAGTGGAGGTAGAAGGTGGAGCGGTTGATGTCCACCAAGTCCACCAACTCGGTCACTGTCACCTCGTTGACGCTCTTCTCCTGCATCAACCGGGCCAATCCCTGGCGCAGCAGGTTCCGGGTGCGCCGCACCCGGCGGTCGGGTTGTCGCTCCATGTCCGTTCCTCCCCGTTTGTAAAGCTTTTTTGAATAATGGACAATCTATCGTCACTGTGTCTATTATTCAACATACCGACGATAGATTGTCGGTTGCGTTGTCCCATCCACTTTAGTATAATGCTCCTCGTGAAAAAGTACAATACCAAGATGTATAGTAGACATGATGTCTACAAACTTCTGGGGAAGGAAGGGTTTGACGTTGAAACGAGAAGAATGGAAACGACTGCTGCACAATCCGCTGTTGTTGGTGGTGATGGTGGCCATTGTGGCCATTCCCACCATCTACACCACCCTGTTTTTGGGCTCCATGTGGGACCCCTACGGCAGCGTGGAGCACTTGCCGGTGGCCGTGGTAAATTTGGACCAACCGGTGACGGTGGAGGACACCACCTATGACATCGGGCAGTCCTTGGTGGACAATTTGAAGGAGGAGGCCTCCCTGGACTTCCACTTTGTGGGCCAGGAGGAGGCCCAGCAGGGGTTGACCGACGGCACCTATTACATGGTCATCACCATCCCCCAGGACTTCTCCCAGCGGGCGGCGTCCATCACGGACGCACACCCCCAGGCCATGGAACTGGGGTATGAGACCAACCCCGGCACCAACTACATCGCCTCCAAGCTGGGGGAGAGCGCCATGAAGGAGATGGAGCTGGGGGTACGGGAGGAAGTGACCCACACCTATGCCACCACCATGTTGGAGCAGATCAACGCGGTGGGGGACGGCATGACCCAGGCCGCCGATGGCAGCGGAGAACTGAAGGACGGGGCCCACACCTTGACCCAGGGGGCCCAGTCTCTCACTGACTACCTGGGCCAGCTGTCGGACAGTTCCCTCACCTTTGTGGACGGCTCCCAGCGGCTCTCCCAGGGCCTGGGGGACTACCTGGACGGCGTGAGCCAGGTGGCACAGGGCAGCGGGCCGCTGAATGACGGAGCCGCCCAGCTGGAGGAAGGGCTGGGCCAGCTGCAGCAGGCCACCGGCCCCCTCACCCAGGGGGTGGAACGGCTGGATCAGGGGGCCCAGAGCCTCGCCCAAGGGGCGGGACAGGCGGCCACCAGCAGCGACACCGTGGCCCAGGGGGCCGCGCAGGTGGACGAGAGCCTGAAAGCCCTCAGCCAGGGCCTCAGCCAGCTGCAAAGCCAGACCGAAGCCCTGCCCCAAAACGCCCAGGCCCTGACGGACGGGGCAGCCCAGCTGTCCCAGGGGTTGCAAGGGCTGTCCCTGGCCATGCAGAGCGGACAAGTGAGCCAGGCTCAGCTGCAAGCCCTGGTGGGCCAACTGCAACAGGGGGCGCAGCAGCTCAACCAGGGGCTGGAGCAGCTGTCCCAGCAGGCCCCCGCCCTCACCCAGGGCATTGGCCAGGCCGCCCAGGGGGCCCAGCAGCTGCAAAGCCAGGGCACCGCTCCCCTGCGGGACGGGACGGCCCAGCTGTCCCAGGGACTCCACACCCTGTCCCAGGGCAGTCAGACCCTGTCTCAGGGTGTGGGCCAGATGCAAGGCCAGCTTCCCGCCCTGCTCCAAGGGGTGGACAGCTTGCAGCAGGGAGCGGCTCGGCTGCACCAGGGCACCCAGGCTCTGGTGGACGGTGCCGGCCAGCTGATGGCCAGTCAGTCCCAGCTGAAGGATGGCATGGATGCTCTGGCCCAGGGTTCTGTCCAGATTCAGGACGCCGCCGGGCAGCTGCACCAGGGGGCGCAGACCCTCACCGAAGGGGCGCAAACTCTGGAGGACGGAGCGGCTACCCTTCATGATAAGCTGGCGGATGGGGCCCAGGAGATCGCAGACACCAACACTGGGGAAGATGTGGCGGAGATGATGGCCGCCCCGGTGGAGGCCCAGGAGAGCCAGCTGACCCAGGTGCCCAACAACGGCCACGCCATGGCCCCCTACATGATGTCGGTGGCGTTGTGGGTGGGGTGCATTGCCTTTAGTCTGATGTACCCCCTCACCGAGTACAGCGGAGAACTGAAAAGCGGCTTTGCCTGGTGGCGCAGCAAGGCCTCGGTGCTGTACACCGTGGCCATTTTGGAGGCCCTGGTGATGCTGGGTGGGCTTCATCTGTTCCATGGATTTGAGCCGGTGCGGTGGGGCCAGACCATTCTGGTGGCCCTGGTGGCGGCGGTGACCTTCATGTCGGTGATGTACTTCTTTACCTGCCTGATGGGCAAGGTGGGCAGCTTTTTGATGTTGGTGTTCATGGTGCTCCAGCTCTCCGGCTCGGTGGGCACCTATCCCCTGGAGCTGTCCGGCTCCTTCGTCCCCGCCCTCAACGGCTGGGTGCCCTTCACCTACACCGTGCGGGCCTTCCGCAGTGCCATTGCCGGGGGAACGGACATCACCGGCTGCCTGGCCTATCTGGCGGTGTGGTTTGTGGCCTCCACCCTGCTCACCCTGGTGGTGTTCCAGGTGCGCACCCGCCGCATCCGGGCCCACCAGCCCACCCTGATGGTGTGGCTGGAGGAGCACCGGCTAGCCTAATTTTATCAGAGAAGCCCCGAGGCTGTGGCCTCGGGGCTTTTTGCACGTGTGGCGTAGCCTTGTCAGTCTGGTTTACGCTCCGCTGGGGTCTATTTTTGACCGGGCAAAAATAGACGAAAAACCCGCCTAGGGGTTGCACCCCTAGGCACCCCGCTGGGGCACGAGGCTGTTCCTGCGTCAAGGCTATGGTCGGCCCGTCACCCTTGCTGTGGCTCCTGTTTCTGTTCTTACCCCAGGTTTCCCCGGCAACTGGCCCTACGGCTGGGTGGTTCCCACGTCCGGGCCTACCTTGGCACAGCGGCGTTCCCGCCGCCGGGAGCCAGGCCACCGGCAGCTGGGAACAGCGGCACACCAGGGTAAGCCCCTGGAAGTAGCAGGACGCATGAACATGGAAGCAGGCACTTCCCATAGAACAGGCCAGCCATCTATGTGACCCCACCAGGGGAAGGGGCGAGCCTAGACGTAGGCAGTCCCCACCCAGTACCAGCGGGGTGGATTCCACAAGGCGGGGGAAGGCCCCGCCTTTGGCGATTCTTTCGTCTCTTTCTCATCGGTGAGAAAGAGACCCCAGCGGAGCGATACCCGGCAGAGTGTCCCCACCAGGCGGGCAAGCCCGTGCTGGCGAAATGGTGGTAGGTCAATCCTTCAGACAGCCATGAGGCAGACAGTTCCCATGACCGAAGCCTTTCGGGATAAAAGCGCAAAAAAAGGGACTTGGCTTACACCAAGTCCCTTTGAAATGGTTTTCTTACTTGTGGTCCACGGAGTACATGTGCTTGATGAGCTCCAGAACCTTGTTGGAGTAACCCATCTCGTTGTCGTACCAGGACACGACCTTCACGAAGGTGTCGGTCAGA
>CALXDO010000072.1 GCA_944387075.1 uncultured Oscillospiraceae bacterium
CAGGGCAGGGCCAACAGGGGGGGCGGGAGTTGCCTGACCGGCGGGGATCTGAAGCTTTACATATCCAGTAACTTTCTGTGCCATTTGAAACAGCACCTCCTACATAAAATGTGGTGGTGACGGAGCAGCTTTGCGCTCCTCCCACGGTTGGTGACGGAGTTTTCCCGTCAGTTGAGAGGCTCGACCTGGTCCAGATCCAGTTCCACGGGAGTTTCCCGGCCGAACATGGACACAACCACCCGAACTTTGCTGCGCTCGGTGTCGATTTCCTCCACGGTGCCAATAAAGGACTCCAAGGCACCATCGGTAATTTTTACGTTGTCACCCACGGCATAAGAGACCATGACCTCGCGCTTCTCCACGCCCAAGGCGGCAATCTCCTCGTCGGTGAGGGGAATGGCCTTGTTGGCGGAGCCCACAAACCCGGTGACGCCACGGATGTTGCGCACCAGATGCCAGGTCTCGTCGGTCATAACCATCTTGACCAGCACATAGCCGGGGAACACCTTGCGCTCCACGGTCTTGGGGCCGTTGTCGGTGATTTCGGTAACGGTTTCCATGGGGATGGAAACCTCGCCAATGACGTCGTGCATGTTGCGGTTTTCCACAGCCTGCTCAATGGAGACGGCCACGGTGTTCTCGTAGCCGGAGTAGGTGTGGGCCACATACCATTTCATTTCCTCAGCCATTGTTGTGACCTCTTATGCGAAGAGGTTGAGCAGAGCGTCAACCACTTGGCGGGCGATGAAGTCGAACACCCAGATGAACACGCCAACCAAGATCACGCAGGCGATGACGGTGCCCACGTTTTTCAGGGTATCTTTGCCGGAAGGCCAAGTGACCTTCTTCAGCTCACCCTTCAGATCCTTCAGCCAGCGGGAGAGAGGGTTCGGCTTTTTGTCCGTCTTCTTCGCAACAGTCTTGGCCTTCTTCTGGGCATTGGAGCTTACGGACTCCTTGCTGGTAACGGCCTCGTCGCGCTTGTTCAGTTCAGACATTGGTGTACCCTTCTTTCTTTGAGTCGCAACTCATTACTTGGTTTCAGTGTGCAGAGTGTGCTTTCTGCAGAAGGGGCAGTACTTGTTGAGCTCCAGACGCTCAGTGGTGTTGCGCTTGTTCTTGTTGGTGTTGTAGTTACGCTGCTTGCACTCAGAACAACGCAGGGTAATCTTCACACGGCTACCGGCTTTCGCCATTCTCGGCACCTCCTTTTGAATTTGCCGTCCGGAAACAAAAAACGCCGGAACGGCCATGGCCAATTCCAGCGCGTCAAAGGGTGCCCGGGGCACCCAAAATCTGCTACGGGAAACCGGCCTTTGCCTCCCTGTGGCCCTATCGCTGAGGGGAGAGGGTTTTTGTGTTCATCCCGTAAAAATGCGCACAAAAAGAAAGCCCTGCTCACAGGTGCATCTAGCATATCACGGCGCAGGGGGCTTGTCAAGAGAAAATTAATCCTTTATAATCACGTTACGTTACCAAACAGGCAGGAGGAGGAGCGTTATGCGCGTGATGGCAGTGGACTATGGAGACGCCCGCACCGGGGTAGCCATTTCGGATGCCATGGGACTGTTGGCGGGGTTCACCACGGTGATTCACAGCCGCAAGGCAGACCAGGTGGCCCAGGAGATTGGCAAGCTGGTGACCGAGCACCGGGTGGAAGAATTGGTGATGGGGTTTCCCAGGAACATGGACGGCACCGAAGGCCCCCGGGCGGAGCTGTACCGGGCCTTTGCCGGGCAGCTCCAGGAGGTGACGGGGATGGAGGTGCACCTGTGGGACGAGCGGCGCACCACCATTGAGGCCCACCAGATTCTCCACGCCTCGGGGAAGAAGATGAAGCAGCACAAAAAGAATGTGGACGCCGTGGCCGCCACCTTAATTTTAGAAGGGTATCTCAATAAGCTGCGGAGAACCCTGTGAGTGTCTGGCCTTGCCAGGAGGAGACGGAGAAGAGAAAAAGAGGTCATGAAGATGGAACAAGAGCTTACCTTTCGATATGCACAGCGGAACGACACCCCCCTGATCCTGCAATTTATCCGGGAGTTGGCTGATTACGAAAAGATGTTGGATGAGGTTGTCGCAGATGAAAAAACCTTGGAAGAGTGGATTTTTGATCAGGGAAAGGCAGAGGTGCTGTTTGCCGTTGTGGATGGGAAAGAGATTGGCTTTGCGCTGTTCTTCCACAATTTTTCCACGTTCCTGGGCCGAGCTGGGATTTATCTGGAAGATTTGTATGTGCAACCGGAATACCGCGGAAAGGGCTATGGGAAAGCTATTTTGAAACAGTTGGCATCCATTGCCGTGAAACGGAAATGTGGACGTTTGGAATGGTGTTGTCTGGACTGGAACCAGCCCAGCATTGATTTTTATTTGTCACTGGGTGCAAAGCCAATGTCTGAGTGGACGGTGTATCGGTTGACAGGCGATACACTGACAAATCTTGCGGAATAACTGAGATGGAGCGTCAAGGGGGCGGCGTCCCCTTGACTTTTTATATCTTCTGCATTATAATATATAATACAAACAACACAAAGAGAGGACGGTGAAACACCATGCTGTTCCGGTTGGATTTCAACAGCGATCGTCCCATCTACCAGCAGATTCGGGACCAGATCGTGTTGGGCATTGCCCAGGGCAGTCTGAGTCCGGGGGAGAAGCTTCCCACGGTGCGCGCACTGGCCGACGAGGCCGGGGTGAACATGATGACGGTGAGCAAGGCCTACCAGCTGCTCAAGCAGGAGGGGTACATCAGCACTGATCGGAGAAGCGGAACCGTGGTCAGTCCCCGGGAGGGAGACCGGAGCGTACCGGAGCAGACCATGAAGCGCTTGCAGCTGGCCCTGTCTGAGCTGCGGGTGGCGGGGTGGAGCCGAGAACAGGTGTTGGAGCTGTGCCGGGAGTTGTATGAACAGGAGGGGAGAACATGATTGGCAAACTCATTTTGTGGGCGTGTATCATACCTGTGATACCTTTGATGTATTGGCAGCTGAACAACGAGACCAAGTTCAAAAAGAACATTGCCCTGGGCGTCACCCTGCCCTATGTGGGCCGCTCCCATCCCCAGACGGTGGAGTTGCTCTCCCAGTTTCGCAAGACATTGAAGGGTGTGTGTTTGGGCCTGCTGCTTTCTGCGGTGGTGGTGCTGCTGCTGCCCGTCTCCTTTGGGCTGGCCCTCACCATTTGGTTTGTGTGGCTGGACGTGGCCGTTGTGGTGCCTGTCATCCCCTATGTGAAGTACAACAAAAAACTGAAAGCACTGAAACAGGAACAGGGGTGGTACCCGGAGGTGCCCCGCACCCGGGTAGTGAATCTCACCGCCGCGGCCCAGGAGGAGAACCCCGTGTCCCCGGTGCAATTTCTCTTGCCCCTGGTGGTCAGTCTCATTCCCCTGGTGTGGGGGCTGGTGGAGAGGGATTGGCTGATGGCGGCGATGTTCCTCACCGGACCGGTGTGTGTTCTCTTGTTCTGGGCTATGTACCAGTGGGCCATGCGCCGCCGGGCGGAGACGGTGGACGACAATGAGACCTTGACCCAGACCCTCACCCGCATTCGCCGAAAGGCGTGGCGGCGGTGCTGGGTGTGGGGAAGCTGGTTTATGGCGGGGGTAAACGGGTCCATGTGGCTGTCCCTGTTCCACCCCCTGTGGGGGCTGTTGGTGATCCTGGCCCTCTCCGCTCTGTTTCTGGTGCTGGCGGTGGGGCTGGAGTTCCATGTGCGCCACCAGCAGGAACGGCTTACCGCACAGAGCGGCCGGGACACCTATGTGGATGAGGACGAGAAGTGGATCTGGGGCATGTTCTACTATGACCCCAACGACACCCATCTGGTGGTTAACGCCCGCATTGGCATGAATACCACAGTAAATCTGGCGAAAAAGAGCGGCCAGATCATCATGGGGGCCACGGCCGTGCTGATGCTCCTCATGCCCCTGTTCGGGGTGTGGGCCATGGCGGAGGAGCGCACCCCTGTGATCCTCACTCTCACCGACACCGCCCTGGTGGCAGAACACGGCTGGGACGACTACGAGATTCCCCTAAGTGACATTGCCCAGGCAGAACTGCTGCCGAAGCTGCCGGATGGGCTGGTACGGGTGGCAGGCACTGGTATGGACACGGTGCTGAAGGGACGGTTCAAAAGCGACGAGTACCCCAAGCTCACCGTGTGCATCGACCCCCAGAAGGGGCCATGGCTGCTCATCACCCTGGACGACGGTACGGTCTACCTGGTGGGAGATGGGGAAGCGGATATGGAGACCATTTACGAGCAGATGAAATAGATGGCAATGTGTGGCGCAGGGGGCTTCTCTGCGCCACAGAAATTGTGCAAGAAAATCCTTGCAATTCTGTTGCGGTGTGGTAGAATAAACCGGACAACTGAATAAGTTGCGAGAAAAGCAGAAACGAAAGGAAGAAGCAAAATGCCCAAGTTTGTAAAACGGGCCCTTTTGCTGCTGCTGGCTGCGGTCATGCTGCCGGTTTCACTGTACGGCTGTACAGGAAATACGGACCCTGGCACCACCCAGTCTGCATCTGCACAAACGGGCGAGCCATCCAATGGAAGCTCAGTCACGGTAGGTATCGCACAGGATTTGGACAGTCTGGACCCTCACAAGGCCATTGCCGCGGGGACCAGTGAAGTGCTGTTCAACATCTTCGAGGGACTGATGAAAGCCAGTCCCGACGGCGGTGTCATTCCCGCCGTTGCCAGTGACTACACGGTTTCCGACGATGGACTCAAGTACACCTTTACCCTGCGAGAGGGTGTGAAGTTCCACAACGGCAACGCAGTCACCATGGAAGATGTTCTATACTCCTTGGAACGCTGCGCCGGGTCAGAGAACGATGGAACGCCTCTGATCTCGGCGTTTTCTAATGTGACCAGCATTGAGGCAGCCGACGACACCCATGTGGTACTCACCCTCAAGCAGCCCAACCTGGAGTTCATCAACTCCATGACGGCGGCCATCATTCCCGCCGGGTCCGGCTCCACCGTGGCCACCACACCTGTGGGCACCGGCCCCTTTGCCTTCGTCTCCTATGCCCCCCAGCAGAGTATGGTGGTGAAGAAGTTTGACGGCTACTGGGGCGAGGGGGCCAAGCTGGATGAGGTGACCTTCCGCATCATTACTGACGTGAACACCCTGGTCATGGGCCTGCAAAGCGGTACACTGGATATGGTCATTCACCTGCCCAATACCGTCAAGCCACAGGTGAAGGGCCAGTTCACGGTGCTCCAGGACACCATGAAGCTGGTGCAGGCCCTGTACATCAACAACAACGTCAAGCCCTTTGACGACGTGCGGGTGCGCCAGGCCATGTACTATGCCATCAATGTCCAGGACATCATCGACTTTGTGTGTGATGGGGACGGCGTGGCCACGGGTACCAGCATGTACCCCGCCTACACCAAGTATTTCATGCCCGAGCTGGCCAAGACCTACCAGCAGGACGTAGACAAGGCCAAGGAACTGCTGGCCCAGGCGGGTTACCCCAACGGCTTTGAAATGACCATCACCGTTCCCTCCAACTATACCCAGCATGTGGAGACCGGCGAGGTCATCGCCCAGCAGCTGTCTGCGGTGGGCATCACCGCTAAGATTCAGCCGGTGGAGTGGGAGACCTGGGTCAGCGACGTGTACCGGGGCCGTAACTTTGAGACTACGGTGTGCGGCATCGCTGCCAGCGATATGACCGGTCGGGAGATGCTGGAGCGGTATGTCAGTGACGGCAGCAAGAACTTCATCAACTTTAACTTCCAGGAGTATGACCAGGTGATGGAGAAGGCTCTGACCACCTTGGACGCCGACGAACAGACCCAGCTGTATAAACAGGCGGAAACCATCCTCAACCAGGAGGCCGCCAGCCTGTGGATTCAAGATCTGTGCGACTTGGTGGTGATGAATCCCGCCCTGGATGGCATGACCTTCTATGCCACCTATGTGCTGGATATGAGCACCATCTACTACAAGTAAGCAACGAAAAAAGGGGTCGCAGTGCGGCCCCTTTTTGCAAGAGGTGAGAGAACATGATGAAAACGCTGGTCAAGCGGGGGATGCTGCTGATTGCCACCTTGCTGCTGGTGACCATACTGGCTTTTGTGGCCTTCTCCATCATTCCCGGCGACCCCACGTCCTCCATTTTAGGGGTAGAGGCTACTGGGGAGCAAGTTGCCGCTCTGCGGGCCAAGCTGGGGCTGGATTTGCCCATCTGGCAGCGGTACCTCCAGTGGCTGGGGGGGCTGCTCACCGGGAATTTGGGGGAGTCCTATAACTACGCCATGCCGGTGGGGCAGCTGCTGGCCACCTGCGTCACCCACACCCTGACCCTGGCGGGGTTGGCCTTTGCGCTCATTGTGGTCATCTCCCTGCCTTTGGGCATTGTGGCGGCCCGGTATGAGGGGGGCGTGGTGGATCGGGTGCTCACCATCCTCAACCAAATCACCATGTCGGTGCCCAACTTTGTGGCGGGCATTTTGTTGGTGTACCTCTTTGGGCTGGTGCTGCACCTGTTCCAACCCGGGGCCATTGTCACCCCGCAGGCCGGGTGGGGGCCGTACCTGTGGTACATGCTCTTTCCCGCCCTGGCTGTGGCTCTGCCTCGGTCAGCAATGACGGTGAAGATGCTCCGTGGCTCCATCCTCCGTGAGATGGGCCAGGACTACATCCGCACGGCCTACAGCAAGGGCAATTCCAAGACCTCCGCCCTGTGGCGGCATGTGCTGCGCAACGCTATGATTCCCGTGGTCACGTTCCTGGCCATGACTGTGGCAGATATTATGGCCGGTTCCATTGTGGTAGAGCAGGTCTTTGGCATTCCCGGGCTGGGGAAAATGCTGGTGACCTCCATTGGCAACCGGGACTATCCGGTGGTGCAGGCCATTGTGGTGCTCATTGCCACGGTGGTGGTGGTGTGCAACTTTGCTGCCGACCTGCTCTATCGGGTCATGGACCCCAGACTGAGAGGACGGTGAGGAGAGATGAAACAGCGCAACTGGTATGGACGGTTAGGGGCCGCCCTCACCGTCTTGATGGTAGGTTTTGCAGGGGTGGGCATGTTCTGGACCCCTTACGAGCCCACCGCCATGGTGGGAGCGGACAAGTACGCCGCCCCATCCCTGGCCCATCCCTTTGGCTGCGACCAGCTGGGCCGGGATATTCTCTCCCGTACCATGGAGGGAGCGGGCAGCACCCTCATGATCGCCCTGTCAGTGCTGGCCATTGGCTTTGTGGCGGGACTGCTCATCGGGGCCCTGTGTGGCTACTATGGCGGGGTGGTGGACGCCCTGGTGATGCGGCTCAGCGACGCTCTGGCGGCGTTTCCCAGCATTCTGCTGGCCCTGGTGGTGCTGGCACTGATTGGCCCGGGTAAGTATAACGTCATCGGAGCCCTGGGGGTCCTCTTCATTCCCAGCTTTGCCCGCCTGGCGCGGGGAGAGTTTCTCCAGTACCGAGACCGGGACTTTGTGCGCTCGGCCCGGCTCATGGGGGTGTCCAACCCTCGCATTCTCTTTGTGCACATTCTGCCCAATACCTGGCCCACGCTGCTGTCAGGACTCACCATCGGCTTTAACAACGCAGTGCTCTCTGAGGCGTCCATGAGCTATCTGAGCATCGGCGTCACCGCCCCCGACGTGAGCCTGGGCCGCATGCTCAACGAGGCGCAGAGTGTGTGGGCCACCGCCCCCTGGTGCATGCTCTGTCCTGCTCTGGTGGTGGTGCTCACCATTTTGGGCGTGAGTATGGTGGGCGAGGGCCTGCGGGAAAGGATGGCGGCATGATGTTACAGGTAGAGCATTTGAAGATCACATTCCCCCATGCCACGGGCCACTTTGAGGCGGTGAAGGATTTTTCCCTCACCGTAGAGGAGGGCCAGGTCATTGGCATTGTGGGGGAGTCCGGCTCGGGCAAGTCCATGACGGCCCACGCCATCATGGGGCTGTTGGAGCGTAAGCACATCCAGGTCTCCGGCTCCATCCGCTTTCAGGGGGTGGAACTGCTGGAATTGACCCGCAGCCAGCTGCGGGCGTATCAGGGGAAGGAACTGTCCATCATCTTCCAAGAACCCATGACCAGCCTCAACCCCACCATGAAAA
Source organism: uncultured Oscillospiraceae bacterium (assembly GCA_944387075.1). GTDB lineage: Bacteria > Bacillota > Clostridia > Oscillospirales > Oscillospiraceae > Enterenecus. Next base: position 8,092 of record CALXDO010000072.1, read on the forward strand.
TCGGCGTGCAGGTGGAGGAGGCTCTGCGCATTCACACCAAGATGAATGCCAAAGAGCGCAAGGCTCGGGCGTTGGAGGCCATGGCCCTGGCAGGTCTGCCCAACGGAGAGGCGCTTTACCACCAGTACCCCCACCAGCTGTCCGGGGGGATGCGCCAGCGGGTGATGATCGCCGCCGCTCTGGTGCTGCGGCCCCGGCTGCTCATTGCCGACGAGCCTACCACCGCCTTGGATGTGACCATTCAAGCCCAGATTCTGGACACCCTCAAGGAGATCAAACGGAAAGAGGGCATTGCCATTCTCTTTATCTCCCATGACCTGGGGGTTATCCGGGCCCTGTGCCACCATGTGGTGGTGATGCAGCAGGGGGAGATTGTGGAGGCGGGGCCGATCGAGCAGGTGTTCCACCACCCGCAGCAGGAATACACCCAGCGGCTCATTGCCTCCCGTCCCACCCGAACCAAACTGAAAGCAGGTGGCAGCCATGGCTGAACAACCGATGGTGAAGATTCAGGGGCTCAACAGCTTCTACGGTAAGGGGCATGAGCGCAAGCAGGTGCTGCGCAATGTCTCCCTTACCCTGAGCCCCGGCGAGGTGCTGGGCATCGTGGGGGAGTCCGGGTCCGGCAAATCCACCCTGGCCAAGTGCATTCTGGGGGTGGTGAAAGAGGTGGAGGGCGCCTTGGAGGTCAACGCCTTCCGGCCCCAGATGGTGTTTCAGGACCCCTATGGGTCCTTGAACCCCGCCAAATCGGTGGGATGGTTTCTGGAAGAGCCTCTGCGGGTGCTGGGGATCAAGGACAAAAAAGAGCGGCGCCAACAGGCGGTTGACATGCTCCGCCAGGTGGGGCTGGGGGAGGAGCACTATGCCCGCCGCCCCTCTCAGCTCTCCGGCGGGCAGCGGCAGCGGGTGGCCATTGCCGCCGCTCTCATCGGGGGCAGCCGCCTCATTGTGCTGGATGAGCCAGTGTCCGCTCTGGACGTGACCATGCAGGCCCAAATCCTCCAGCTGTTGGTGGACTTGAAGGCCAAATTCCACCTGTCCTACCTGTTCATCTCTCACGACCTGGCGGTGGTCTATCAGATCTGTGACCGAGTGGCGGTGATGTACCAGGGGGAGATCGTGGAACAGGGGGACGTGGATACCATCTATGACCACCCCCAGCACGATTACACGAAAAAACTGCTCCAGGCCTCTCTGGCGCTGGAAGAATAAACACAATCACCGGCGGACTGCTTGCAAGCAGTCCGCCGGTGCACGTTTCTCGTATGAAAATGAGGGAGACCTGTCCAGAGGCTTAGGCTCTGCGCCGTCTGTACTCTGCCAGGACTAGGCCGCCCAAGGAGAGAACCAGAGCAGCAGCGGCAGGCCACAGGATCGCGCTGTCTCCGGTCTGGGGCACGGAGTCCCCAGGCTGAGTGGGAGCGGGGGTTGCACTGGAGCCGGGCTGCGTGGGTTCCGTAGTGGGTACGGCAGTGGGCTCTGCAGTGGGCTCAGTCGTAGGCTCCACAGAGGGCGAGGGGGCAGGAGCCTCCACCAGAGCCTTCACGGCGCTTTGCAGAGCGGCCAGGGCATCGTTGACCTGGGCCTGGGTGGCATTGGCATCCTCCGCCACAGTCTTGGCAGCAGCCAGAGCGGTTTGGAGGTTGGCCCAGCTCTCAGCGGTGTAGTCCTTCTCTTGCAGTTTCTCCGCCTCAGAGATGGCAGCGGTCAGGTCGGCCTTGTTCACAGAGGGGGCGGGAGCCTCCACCAGAGCCTTCACGGCGCTTTGCAGGGCGGCCAGGGCATCGTTGACCTGAGCCTGGGTGGCATTGGCATCCTCCGCCACGGTCTTGGCGGCGGCCAGAGCGGTCTGGAGGTTGGCCCAGCTCTCAGCGGTGTAATCCTTCTCTTGCAGCTTCTCCGCCTCAGAGATGGCAGCGGTCAGGTCGGTCTTATTGACAGGCTGGGACAGCTTGACCACCACAAAGGCGTGCTTGGGAACGCTGACGGTGGGGGTGGCGGTATCGGACACAGCCTGAGTGGTGACAACGGCAACGTTGTCGGGATCTTCCAGGGTGTTCTCATCGGCAATTCCATTGGAGGCCAGGGTTTGAATTTCCATCTGATAGCCGGTAAGGTCCATGTCGGTGACATCGACCTCCACCAGACGATCGGTTTCACGGTCTACATTGACCAGAGCAAGGTAGAGGTTTCCCTGGGTGTCCTTGCTGGCCAAGGTGGTGAGAGAGGTGACACCATTGGCCATGGTGGGAGCAGAATCCAGCTGGGCGGAGACAACGTCGGAGCCAAATCCAGCGTTGAGCATCTGGAAGACATGGGCAGAGGGGGTGGAAAAGAACTTGAACTCCCCCTCTCCAGTCTTGATGTCTGCTCCATCCTGGGGGACCACTTGGATGACGGCCTGTTGGGTGGGACCCAGGGAGTCCGCTCCGGAGCTGTACCAGTCGGCCAGACAGTGCTTCTGAATATAGGGACTGCCTAGTTTCACATACTCCATCATGACCTTGGCAATATAAAGGGCATGGGTCTGAGAGCGCAGCTGGGACTCGGTGTTGCGGAAGATGCCAAACTCGCTGATGACAGGCACTTTTCCTTCTGGCAGCATGTCCACATAGTCCTGTACATGTTGTACACCCACATCTTCTGCTTTTTTCATAGCGTTGTCGTAGAAGGCCTCCTGGGTATCCCCGGTCACGGTACCGGAATAGGGGTGGATGGTCATGCCGTCATACCATTCATTGGCACTCAGGTTATCCATCAGTGTGATGAAGCCCTGAGATTCGAAGCTGGTGTAGACATTGGCCTCATAGTTGGTGCCCTCCGCCTGGTTGATCTGCGTGGTGGTCTCCTTGATGGCTTTGGAAATGTCGATGAAACCTTCGCGCTTCACAGAATAGGTGGCGTAGATATTCTGGCCCTTGGGGGGGATCATGCCATGGGTGCCGTCGCCGAACTGGATGGAGCCGTTGGCATAATTGACCACACAGTGGGTGTCATTGGGGCCGGAGTTTTCCAGAGAGTCCACTACGGTCCACTGGGTTAGGTTCCCGTCGGTGCCCACATAGACCTCTACGCCGTCATTCATGGCCTTGAAGCTGGGGTCGTCCACAATGTTCCCGTTTTCATCCAGCATACCGGGGTTCAGGTTGGCGTAGCGCAGGAAGCGCACCTGGTTGGCGGTGCCGTCGGACTGGGAGGCCACCTTGTTCCAATCTTCCTCTTTTACGGTATACTTTTGGGTGAAGGTGGCGGTTCCTCCCTCAGTATAGGCATTCACGGCGTTGCCGGAGACGTAGTCTGTCCAGTAGCCCTGGGAGGTGGTACCGTCGGCGGCCTGGCCGAAAGCTTGCTGCATCTCGTTGCCAATTTCAAAGTATCGTACGTGGTAGGGCTCGGGATGACCGTTGTCAGCCCGCACCTGGGCCCAGTCAATGCCGCCATTGGGGTTGGTGCCCACCTCGGCGTTAAGGTACTCCACCAGGTCCGCAGCGTCCTGGGCGTTACCCCGAGCCAGGCTATAAACATATACGATCTCAGAATCCACCTGGTCGGCAAAGTCGGCGATCTCTCCAATGCCGAAGTTGGGGACAATACCTCCCTGTCCTGGGTTATTGTAAAAGCCATGGATCTGGTTTTTTCGCTCTTCCTTGGGGCCTAGGGTGGTTTTCCAATTGAATAAGTTGGTAATGGTTCCGCCAGGATAACGGATGGAGCCGAAGCCAGCCTGCTGGTAGAGCTGGACAAACTCATCTTTCATCTGCATGGTTTCGGGATCAAAGGTGCCGTAGCCGTTGAGGGCGTAGCGGTGGTTGATGCCAAAGATGGAGTCGGGATCAATGGTCTGATTTACTTGGCTCAGATCTACGGTCAGGTGGAGGGGGAGAGCGGAGCGATAGGCGGTCATAGCCTGCTCCAAGGCGGTGTAGGCTTGCTGCATCTGGGCCAAAGTCTCGGCCTTTTTAGCCGCATCAATGGCCTGAGCCAGAGCTATTGTGCACTGGTGGGTGTCATCCAGCTGTTTGCTTTCATACAGGGCTTGGGCCTCTTGGATGAGGGTCTGAAGCTCTAGCTGGTAGAGTGCGCTGGCTTTGTCCTCATATAAGGCTTTGGCCTCCTGATCGGAGAGCACCTTTTCGTACACATAGAATTCGTCTACATCACCGCGCATAGGATGGGGGTTGGTGGTGCCAGGGGTCTTGTGGCAGCCCAGACGCAAGCCCACCACCTGATCGAGTGCGTTGTTGCCTAGGCTCTGTTCACTGTCCAGTTCACCGTTGATATAGTATTTCACCTTCTTGGCACTCTGGTCGAAGGTGACGGTGATATGCTGCCAGCCGCCTTTGGTCACGCTGCCGGTGGAGCTGGCATCCTGCCCGTTGATATAGGTATTATACTTACCATCTGACTTCAGGGTGAGCAGGGAGCGGCCGGGATTATCGTGCTGCAACAGCACGGTGGGGGCAGCAGTTTCATCACCAGTGATGGAGGTATCATAGCGGTACCACATGGAAAAGGAGACGGCACCGCTGCCGGTGTTGATGTAGTCGGCCAAGTGCATATAGTTGTCGGTGCCTTCTCCGAACCGCAGCACTTTGCCGAAGACGGGATTCCCGCTGTCCACCAATTCTACACCGGCTCCCTCCAATGTGGCTACTGTGCCTTGGTCACTGGTCAGAGAGTCGAAACTCCAGTGGTCTTTCAGTCGCTGGGTAGGGGTTGCTGCTGTGGTGGGGGTATACAAAGCCGGGGGCAGAAGAATGCTTAGAGCCAGAGCAGAAGCCAGCAAACGTTTGACCGATGTGTGTCCCATAAGTATCTCTCCCTATTTAACAAATATCAAGCATATTTTAACAGTGGAACCATATGGAGTCAACAAAAATATTCTAAAAGAATGGAATAGGGAAGGAGAGAAGAAAGGAGGCCCCCAGAGCAAACGCTCTGAGGGCCACAAAAGCGTCGGATTTTTATGCAAGAGGCCGCAGGTTCACCAGAAAATAAAAAAGCAGAGTACCTGTAAACCTTACAAGTACTCTGCATGGTCCGAGTGACAGGACTTGAACCTGCGGCCTCTTGACCCCCAGTCAAGCGCGATACCAAACTTCGCCACACCCGGATCGGAACTATGACATCATAGCACACCTGCTTCAAAATTGCAAGAGAAATTTGCAAAAAAACAAAAAATTTTGTGGGACACGGTGCCGCCCCAAAGGGCTTGTTTTCTCAAAAATGCTTGCATGTTTGAGGAGCGTGTCGATGTTTTTCCACACGCTCAAACCACAGAGGGAGGCACTTTTGCCCTCTCTCTGGGGTTGAAATCGAATTCTCTTTTGAAAACACCCGCGTGTAGAGGGACCTCTGTCTATGCTTTTACATCGATCTCGTTGCCACGGGTCAGCATCAAGGACTCTCCAACTGTCTGGACAATCCGACGCTCCACCTCTTCTCGTGTTATGCCCTTGAGAATACTGGAATCGAATTTCTGTCCTGGCTGCCACTGGGGATTTGCTTCTTTGACCATGCTGTAAAAGGCCCGATTATAGCATCGCTCATATTGTTCTAAGGTCCAGGTTCCCATCAGTCGATCGGATTTTTTGACACTGAGCTGGTAGCGGGTAAAAACAGCGGTTCGGTCTGTATCCCCACTGCCCATGCCGCAATCTCGGACATACTCCCGGAGAGCCATGTCAAACATGTCCTGGCGCGCGGCTTCTGGAACGTCAATGATCTTGTGAAAGGTGGAGGGGTCTTTTCCCGTGATGTCCATACCTGCCACGCCGTAGCAGTTCACCAAATCTCCGTCCTCATCCAGACGGCCCATGATGTTGCGGATGGCAAGCTCTTCGTCTCCCTCATAAAGTTTCGCCATCTCGTCTACGACGGAGGTGTCCTTGCCAAGCATGCGCAGCAAGGTGCGAAGCTCCTCCAACTTTGCCTTATATTTTTCCTGTTCTTCGGATTTCGTTGTTTTTCCTTGGTCCAGGATCGCTTTTGCGGCCTGGTATCGTTTGCTTCCGGGATCAATCATACCGGTATAGGGTTGAAAGGGAACGGGGGATATAGCCATACATACACACCTCCTGTTTGGATTGACGAATATCTAAATCGTTTATTGGGGCATCTGCGTGCTCTGGATGAGAAAACTATATCCGAACCATGCTCTCTTTGAGTACATGACGGTTTAGATCCCTCCGCTGCTTGACCCGCCTTTTGAGCCACCAGATGAACCACCGTCCGACGACATCGCAGAAGAACACTCACAACCGGAAGAAGCCTGTACGCCATCCGTTTGTTCTCCCGCATGCTCCGTTGACCATTCATCCTCTTGTTGTTTTTTAGGAATGGCACTTTCCCATTTCTTTGGGTTTTCTTTTGGCTTCCGTGAAGCCATGGCCATCTGATAGGCCCGTATGTCATGTTTCCTCAAATATCGCAAATCTTTTAACGGCACACGATCCCCGGCCCGTATCCTTGCAGCAATCTTATTGCAAATCTTTTGTATCTCCATGGTCTTCCGCATACTCTTTAGAGCTTTCACCTCAGGGGAATTTTCAGCATCCTCTCTTGCCTGTTCGATGGCCCTTATCCGATTCTGCATTTGAATGACTGCAAGCACCTGTTTGGATAGTGTTACCTGGTCAGTCTTAGCGCCACCGGCCAAAGGAGAGGAAACCCCAGTTTTATTCCCACTCCATTCAGAAGCACGGTAACCATAAAACGAACCGCCAGCCGCATTTACTTTCATTGCGTTCACCTCCTAGGATTGTCTCGACGCTCTACGTGTGCAACCTTTTTTGGCGTTAAGAACTAAAAGTGGATGTCAGAGAAGCCTTTCATATTATTACTCGACAAAAATTTCAGAAACTTTACTATCAAAAAAGCCGGAATATGTGATGTGATTTTAGGCAGATAATAGATTTTAAACCTTTGTACAGGGGAATCAATGACCCCGTTTCAGCTGGTTCCAGTGGAGAGGCTTGAACTCCCCATATCCTGAAGTCAAACCAGGCCTACTACACCCGAATATGAAGTTGGGAGGTGGCCCAGGCAATATTATGAAGCTTCGCCTCTTATCCAATCGCAAGGGATAGCCGATAACATTAGTGGAGCCGTTTACCATTTTGCGAGAAAGGAGTGATCGCTATGATAGAGGCGATTATGGGGATGCAGACTGCTCAGATTCAAGGTGCCTACAGCACGGCACTGATGAAGCGGTCCATGGTCGATGCGGAAAGTCAGGCGCTCTCCCTCATCAACGACATGATGGCTGCCGTTCCCCAGCCCCCTCAGCAGTACACCTTTGATGTACGGGCCTGACGGGAGAGGACCAAACGGAACCGACGAAGCAGAGATATGCTCCCCCTCGGAAAGACAGAAATATCTGTCGTCCGAGGGGGAGCATATTCTATGTATGACTATATATGAGAAGCGAGTACCAATGTGGAACAATCAGACGGTCTGAAATGGAGAAAACCGCCTGGATAGGCGGTTTTTCAAAAAGAGATGGTCCGAGCGATAGGATTCGAACCTGCGACATCCTGCTCCCAAAGAAATTCTCTGCATTTTTTATAGGTGTTTATAGTGTTTTGTAGTCCTTTCCGCTCCAAAGCAATTACTTTTTAATGCTCTTGTTTCCGCTGTTTCCGTGTACTCCGGCGCTGTCTGTGGTCTTACATGTGGTCAGAGAGCCCTTCTTGACCAGGCGCGGCATCCGCTGCCGCCGCCTGTCCAGAAGGGCTCTCTTTCATGTTCGAGGTTTGAGGTATTGTACCTCTGACGAAGCCTGAATGCAAGTCATTTCTGCCCCTCAGGCGTATCAATTTTTAGCACGCCTAATCAAAGAAATATTCTCGAGTCAGGGCGTTGACAGGTCGGAATTAGTTTCTTGTCAAATGAATAAAATTTGACAAGAATGACAAGGATGACTATAATGACAACTAAGAATAGGAGGCGCTATGTATGGCATTTATTGAGAGCGAAGTTGTTGAACTGAAAGCAGAGGTTGTGGGAGATATCTGCAAAGAAGTCATTGCCTTTGCCAATACAAAAGGCGGTACGCTGTATATTGGCGTCAGCAACGATGGAAATGTCTTGGGAGTCAAAAACGCTGACCAAGTCATTTTACAGCTGAACAATATGATTCGAGATTCTATCAAGCCTGATGTGACAATGTTTGTGGGCTATGAAACTCAACATGTCAGTGACAAGGATATCATCGCCGTGACCATTCAAAAAGGGACCGACCGGCCCTATTATCTTGGCAGTAAGGGGCTGAAACCCAGTGGGGTCTATGTCAGGAACGGCACATCGTCTGATCCAGCTACAGATACTGCAATCCGAAGAATGATTAAGGAAACTGATGGGGACAGCTTCGAATCCATGCGTTCGCTGGAACAGAACCTCAGCTTTGAAGCGGCAGAGAAGCAATTCGAGAAGCAGAATATCCCATTTGATGCTGCAAAAATGCAGACCCTTGGGATGATTTCTGCGGATGGTATCTACTCCAATGTGGCGCTGCTCCTGTCCGACCAGTGTCCCAGCACCATCAAGGCGGCGACCTTCTCGGGAGAAGATAAGGGAAGCTTTCAGGACAGAAGAGAATTTGACGGTTCGC
>CALXDO010000073.1 GCA_944387075.1 uncultured Oscillospiraceae bacterium
GGATTAAGCGGCCCAAGGTGGGCTTCCCTGTCCCCTTCATCGCCTGGCTCAAGGAGGAAAAATACTACAACTGGGCCAAAGATTTGCTCAGCCAGAACTATGTGGCGGAGTTCTTTGACCAGAGCTATTTGCTGGACTTGCTGGAGCAGCACTACACCGGCAAATGCCGCACCCACCGCAAGCTGTACACGGTGCTCTCCTTCCTGATCTGGTATCAGGTGTACTTCCCCGAGGCCTGCGGCGTAGTTCCCTACCAGCCCAAATAAACCATAGTCATATCCCACAGACCGTAGCGGCCCAGCCGCTGCGGTCTGTGATCTTGTGATGAATTTTGCCACATCCCCCCGGCATTGCAAGAACATGGTATTGAAATTAAACCCCCATTTATATATAATAGTAGCACTGTCTAACTATATATATTCAGGAAGGTGCCATTATGAATTTGCGAGTCGGCATTGATATTGGCTCCACCACCGTTAAAGTCGTGGTGCTGGACGAACAAAATCAAGTGTTATTCCGCTCCTATGAGCGGCATTATTCTAAAACCCGTGAGCGAGCCTGTGAAACTCTGCACTCCATTGAGGACATGCTCCGGGGCAAAGAGGTGAAGCTGGTGATCACCGGCTCCGCCGGACTGGGTGTGGCCAAGGCTGCCGGACTGGACTTTGTCCAGGAGGTGTATGCCACCGCCGCCGCAGTCAATACCTACATCCCCGACACCGACGCTGTCATTGAGCTGGGTGGCGAGGATGCCAAAATCATTTTCTTTGGCGGGGCTCTGGAGGAGCGCATGAACGGCTCCTGCGCCGGAGGAACCGGCGCGTTCATTGACCAGATGGCCACGCTGATGAACGTCACGGTCAACGAATTGGATGAGCTGTCCCTGAAACACAAAAAGATCTACCCCATCGCCTCCCGGTGCGGCGTGTTTGCCAAGTCGGACATCCAGCCCATCCTCAACCAGGGCGGACGCAAGGAGGACGTAGCCGCCTCCATCTGCCAGGCCGTGGTGGACCAGACTGTTGCCGGTCTCACCCAGGGCCGGGAACTCAAGGGAAAAATCGTCTTTTTGGGCGGCCCTCTTACCTTCTTAAAGGGACTGCGGGCCCGATTTGTGGAAACTCTCCAGCTGGACGAGGAACACGCCATTTTCCCCAAGGTCGGAGACTGCTTCGACGCCATGGGCGCCGCCCTGTGCTCCGAGGAGTACACCGCCCGCCCCTTCGAGGAACTGCTCAAGTTGCTGGAGGAGAGTCGGGATGACACCACCGTGGTGGATACCATGCCCCCTCTGTTCCAATCTCAGGAGGAATACGACGCCTTTGTGGCCCGTCACAACGCCTCTACCCCGCCTCAGCTGGACATTCACACCTACACCGGAGACGCCTATCTGGGCATTGACGCCGGTTCCACCACCACCAAAATGGCGCTCATCGCCCCCGACGGTGGTCTGCTCTATACCTATTACCACTCCAACCAGGGAAACCCGGTGTCTGTGGTACTCCCCCAGCTCAAGGAAATTTACGCCCTGTGCGGCGACCGCATCACAATCAAGGGCTCTGCGGTCACCGGTTACGGCGAGGACCTCATCAAAAACGCCTTCAGCTGCGACTTGGGCCTGGTGGAGACGGTGGCTCACTACCGTGCCGCCGCCCACTTCAACCCGGATGTAGACTTCATCATCGACATCGGCGGCCAGGACATGAAGTGCTTCAAGATCCGCAATGGGGCTGTGGACTCCATTATGCTCAATGAGGCCTGTTCCTCCGGCTGCGGCTCCTTCATCGAGACCTTTGCCAAGGCTCTGGGCTACTCCATTGCCGATTTTGCCAAGATGGGTCTCTTTGCCGCCCACCCGGTGAATCTGGGTTCCCGCTGTACCGTATTTATGAACTCCTCGGTGAAGCAGGCCCAAAAGGACGGGGCCAGTGTGGAGGATATTTCCGCCGGTCTGTCCATTTCCATCGTGAAAAACGCCGTGTATAAGGTCATTCGTGCCGCCAGTGCCGATGATTTGGGCAAGCACATCGTGGTCCAGGGCGGAACCTTCTACAACGACGCCGTTTTGCGGGCCTTTGAACAGGAGTTGAAGCGGGATGTCACCCGCCCCACCATTTCCGGTATCATGGGTGCTTTCGGCGCCGCTCTGGCCGCCCGCAACCTCCATCTGGAGAAGTCCACCCTGCTAGGTCCCGAGGCTTTGAAGGATTTCGTACACACTGCCAAGCCGGTAACCTGCAATCTGTGTACCAACCACTGCGCCCTCACCGTCAACACCTTTGATGGCGGCCGCCGCTTCATTTCCGGAAACCGCTGCTCCCGCCCCCTGGGTAAGGAGAAGGTGGAGCTGCCCGACTTGTACAACTACAAGTACCGCAAACTGCGGGCCATGGAGGGCAAGGGCTTTGGCAACGGCTCCCGGGGCCGCATCGGCATCCCCTTCGGCCTGAACATGTATGAGAACCTGCCCTTCTGGTTTGAGCTGTTCACCCGACTGAATTTTGAGGTGGTGCTCTCCCCCGAGTCCTCTCGCAAGCTGTACATCAAGGGCCAGCGCACCATCCCCTCGGATACCGTGTGCTATCCCGCCAAACTGCTCCACGGCCATGTACAGGCTCTGATTGAAGCGGGCGTGGATGCCATCTTCTACCCCTGCATGTCCTACAATTTCGACGAGAAATCCGCGGACAACTACTACAACTGCCCGGTGGTGGCCTATTACCCCGAACTGCTGGCTGCCAATGTGCCGGATCTGAAAAAGACCCGGTTCCTCAACCCCTACACTGGTCTGCACCGCCCCAAGGATTACGAGCGCATCGGCTCTCAGTGGTTTGCCGACACCTTCGGCGTCCCACGCAGAGAGGCAGTCCATGCCATTCGAGCGGCCTACCAGGCCTATGACCTGTACAAACAGGAACTGCGGGCCGTGGGACAGTCCTACGTGGAACAAGCCCGAGCCGAGGGTCGCCCTATCATTGTCATGGCAGGCCGTCCCTATCACATTGACCCAGAAATCAACCATGGCATCAACGACCTTATCACCTCTTTTGGCTTCGTGCTGGTCAGTGAGGATGCTGTGGCCTACCACGAGGGCTACGCCCCCCGGAAGGTGCTCAACCAGTGGACCTTCCAGTCCCGGATGTACAACGCCGCCCGCTATGTGTGCACCCAGCCTGACATGCAGCTGATCCAGCTGGTGAGCTTCGGCTGTGGCACCGATGCCATCACCGGCGATGAGGTGCGCTCCATTCTGGAGCAGGGCGGCAAGCTGTACACCCAGCTGAAAATTGACGACATCAGCAACCTGGGCGCGGTGAGAATCCGTGTGCGCTCCCTTATGGCCGCCATGGATGAACGCAACCAGGCCAAGGCTTAACCCCGAAAGGAGACAGAAATATGGCTGAATTGGTTTACGGCAAAGACGGACGTCTTCTGTTTACCAAGGAGATGAAGCAGGAATACACCCTGCTCATGCCCCAGATGCTCCCTGTACACTTTGGCATGTTCCGCCAGCTGTTGGAGCTGGAAGGATATAAGGTGGATATGCTCAACACCAACCACAGAGGTATTGTGGAGGAGGGATTGAAGTACGTCCACAACGATACCTGCTACCCTGCCCTGCTGGTCATCGGCCAGCTCATTGATGCGGTCAAGCACGGGGGCTATAACCCTCACAAGGTGGCCCTGCTCATTACCCAGACCGGTGGCGGCTGCCGCGCCTCCAACTACATCCATCTGCTGCGCAAGGCCCTGGAGAAGGCTGGTATGTCCTACATTCCCGTCATCTCCGTCAACCTCTCCGGCATGGAGAAAAATCCAGGCTGGAGCCTCACCATTCCCCTCATTCGCAAGATGATCTACGCCATGATGTACGGCGATCTGATTGTCAACGTGGCCAATCAGGTGCGTCCCTATGAGGTCATGAAGGGCGACACCGACCGCATGGTAGAAACATGGGAAAACCGGCTCATCGAGGGCTTCCAAAAGGGCCGCGGCATGAACCGCAAGGAGATGCGCCAGTTCTTCGACGCCATCTGTGCGGACTTTGCCGAAATTCCCGTAGCTGGCCCCCAGAAAGTGCGGGTAGGCGTGGTGGGTGAAATCTACGTCAAATTCTCCCCTCTGGGCAACAACAACCTGGAGGACTTCCTGCTCTCTGAGGGAGCCGAGCCCGTGGTGCCTGGCCTCACGGACTTTATGATCTTCAAGATCTTCAACCGGGAGTCCGATGTGGATCTGTACGGGGGCAAGTGGATCAAAAAGAAAATCGCACACGTCTTCAAAAGCTACATCGAGGACTGCCAGAAGGATATGATTGCCGCCCTGAAAAAGACCAGGTTCCACGCCCCCGGCACCTTCGAGAACATGCACAAGCTGGTCAAGGGCTACCTGGGCGACGGCAACAAGATGGGCGAGGGCTGGTTACTCACCGGCGAGATGCTGGAGCTCATTCACTCCGGAGTGCCCAACATCGTCTGCACTCAGCCCTTTGGCTGCCTGCCCAACCATATTGTGGGCAAGGGTATGATCCGCAAGCTGAAGGACGACTACCCCAACTCCAACATTGTGGCCATCGACTATGACCCAGGCGCCACCAAGATCAACCAGGAGAACCGCATCAAGCTGATGCTGGCCAACGCCCGCCAGATTGCCCGTCAGGAGGCCCAGCAGGCCGCCGAGGAGGAGCTGGTGGGAGCCTCTCACTAATGTCAGGAGGTCACCCCCATGTCCCAGCTTACCCTTGTGGAGGCCTCTACCCCCGAGCACTTTCGCGCTATGAGCGAAATTCATGCTCTGGGCTGGTGGGCCGCCTACCCGGATGCCGTTCCCTTGGACTGGATGGAAACCAACATCACCCCAGATCGCTGGGTGGATACCTTTGCGGAATATGCCAGAACGCCCCAGCACCACGGCTTTCTCCTCTATTGGGATGATACCCCCGTGGCCAGCATCACCTGCGGCCCCGCCCGCATTGGCAGTCAAAACCACGGGGGCGGTATGCTGGTGAAGTTTGACGCCTCCGGTTATGAGGGATGGGGGGAAATCATCTCTTGTTACACCCATCCCCAGGAGACAGGCAAAGGATATGGAGCTCTGCTTATGGATCGGGCCAAACAGCAGCTGAAAGCAGACGGCTTCGACCGAGCCTATGTGTTTGTCCTGCGGGAAAATGAAGGGGCTCGCCGGTTCTATGCCCGCCAGGGCTTTGCCTGGGACGGCACCCAGCAAGAGATTCCTTTCCCCCATGACACCATCTGTGTGGATTTACGCTACACCATAACTCTGTAAACAACGCAAGCGGCGGAGCCAAGGCTCCGCCGCTTGCGTTGTTTCTTTAGATACGCACTGCACCAACACCCAGCACCCCTGGGCCGGTGTGACATGCAATGGAAAGGGTCAAATCCGCACACTCAATCTCCTCCTCCAAGTGGAAGTAGTCCATCACCTGGGCCTTCCACTCCTCTCGGAGGTCATCCGAGATCTGACTGCATGCAAGTTTCACCGCCAGATGCCCGCTGTCGTGCAACGGTTTCAACCGTCCCTCTATTTCCTCTTTCAGCTTGTCCAACATCATGAGGCGAGCCGCTTTCGCTCCTCGTACCTTACCAACCGCCTCCAACTTACTGCCGGCAATGGTCAGGACGGGCTTAATGTTCAGCATAGCCCCTGCAAAAGCCTCCACACCGGACACCCGGCCACCTTTTCGGAGATATTTCAGTGTATCCACCATGAGAAAAATGCTGGCATCCGAGGCCTGTTTCTCCAGCTCACGACGAATGGATGCGGCACACATCCCCTTCTCTGCCATAGATAGCGCATCCATCACAGATTGATACTGGGTCACAGAAATGCGGCGATTGTCCACCACCTGTACCTTCCCCTGGTAATCATCCGCCATCATACGAGCCGTAGCGTAGGTGCTGCTCAAGCCTGCAGACATAGGAATATACACCAGTTCGTCATACTCCCGCAAAATCCGGTTCCAAAGCTCCAGGGTGTCTGCCGGGGAGGGCTGAGAGGTAAACATCTCCCCACCTGATGTCAACCGCTGGTAGAAGAACTTCTGACTCAGATTCAGTCCTTCAAAATACACTTTCCCGTCGATGTTGATGGGCATAGGAACCACAAAAATCCCCATCTTCTTCCCTTGTGCAACGCTAATTCCGCTGTTGCTGTCTGTCACCACGGCAACTCTAGGCTCCATTGGTACTGTCTCCTTTTCGAAGCGGTAAAATCATTACATGTATTATACCTAAATTTTACGATTCTTGCAAGTATTGAGAAGGGTGCAAACATCTTCCATGACCTGACCAATGGGCTCTCGAATCACCAGCCCCGCCCGCTGGTCATAGCCAGTGGCATCCCGGTTGATGAGAGCCAGACGATTTCCCCGGTAATACTCCAGCAGACCAGCCGCAGGATACACCACCAGAGATGTGCCACCCACAATCAGCAAGTCGGCCTGGGCAATGGCCTCCACCGCTCCCCGAAGAGTGCGCTGGTCCAGGCTCTCCTGGTACAGCACCACGTCCGGTTTGATGATCCCACCGCAGTGGGGACAGCGGGGAATCCCCTCTCCCTTGGCAATCTCCTCCACGGGATAAGATGCTCCACAGGACATGCAATAGTTTCGATACACAGACCCGTGCAGCTCATACACCTTTCGACTGCCTGCCTTCTGGTGCAGGCCATCAATATTCTGGGTCACTACAGCTTTTAGCTTCCCCTCTTGCTCCCATTTGGCCAGTGTGCGATGGGCAGCGTTGGGTTTTACATCCAAGCATAACATTTTGTCCCGATAAAACCGGTAAAATTCCTGCGTGTGGGACATAAAATAGTCATGGCTGAGAATGCTCTCTGGCGGAAGATCATAGTGTTGATGATACAGCCCGTCCTGGGAGCGAAAATCTGGAATTCCGCTCTCTGTGGACACGCCTGCCCCGCCAAAAAACACGAGATTCTGGCTCTCCGCCACCCACTTGCTCAACATCTCAATCTGGTTCATGGTAGTTTTTCCCTCCTTATTCTTCTATCATACCCAAACATTACAATTCCGTCAACAAAAGAAAACGTAGCAAGCCCCCAGCCCGTTGGGCTGGGGGCTCACATCATTCATTTCCAAAACCACAACAGCAGTGCTGTCACCAGTCCCAATCCAATCAAGTAGATCAGGCCAATGAGCAAAGCCGCCTTGAGGGCCGCCCACACGTAAGCGCGCCGGTCCTCGCGGCTCATCCCCGTATCCTCCCAGGGTCGCTCCTCCTTTTCCTCCTCCGGTATTTCCTGATGAGGTTGGGACGGCTTGGACATGGATCCACCCAGGTGAAGAAGGTTAGGGCGAGAGACTCCGCTCATATCTGCAATCACGCGGCCGTCGTCGTCCTCATATTTCTTCGGCTTTCGTGCCATATCTTACTTGTCAAACAGGTGGCAAACCACATAGTGGCCGGGCTCCACCTCGCGCTGACAGGGAGCCTCCACCTTGCACCGCTCGGTGGCATAGGGGCAACGAGTGTGGAACTTACATCCGCTGGGGGGATTGGCAGGAGAGGGAATGGACCCCTCCAGCACAATGCGGTTCATCTTGGCATTGGGGTCGGGCACCGGGATGGCGGAAAACAGAGCCTTGGTATAAGGGTGCAGGGGATTGCGGAAGATGTCCACCGTGTCACCGTATTCCACCAGGTTGCCCAGATACATCACGCCCACCGAGTCAGAGATGTGCTCCACCACAGACAGGTCATGGGAGATGAACAGATAGGTGAGGTTGTACTGATCCTGGAGATCCTTGAGCAGGTTGATGATCTGAGCCTGAATGGACACGTCCAGAGCAGACACCGGCTCATCGCACACCACAAACTCCGGGTTCAAAGCCAGAGCACGGGCAATGCAGATACGCTGACGCTGGCCACCAGAAAACTCATGGGGATAGCGGGCCTTGTGGAAAGGCTGAAGACCACAGTTGTCCATGACCTTGTCAATGTAGTCGTTGTACTCAGCCTTACTCACCAGCTTGTGCTCACGCACAGCCTCGCCGATGATTTCGCCCACAGGCAGACGGGGAGAAAGGCTGGAGAAGGGGTCCTGGAAGATGATCTGCATCTTGGTGCGCAGAGCCCGCATCTCTTTGGGATTCATGTCGTAGATCTCCTGGCCGTTGAAGAGAACCTGTCCATCGGTCTTCTCCCCTGCCAGACGGAGGATGGTACGACCAGTGGTGGTCTTACCACAACCGGACTCCCCCACCAGGCCCATGGTGGTACCACGCTTGAGGTTAAAGGTAACCCCGTCCACGGCCTTGACATGACCTACCGTCTTACCTACCATGCCACCCTTGATGGGAAAGTACTTTTTCAGGTGGTTGACCTGGAGAATATACTGGGGATCGTACTCCACAGGAGTGAAGTCTCCCTGGGTCCTTACTTTCTTGCTGGCCATCAGACTTCACCTCCCTGGTTCTTCTTGTCGTAGTAGCGATAGCAGGACACAAAGTGGGTGTCACTGAGCTGCACCTGGGTGGGATACTCTCCCTCGCAGCCCTTCACGCACATCTCACAACGGTCCTTGAAATAGCAATAGTTGGGCATATCAATGGGGTTTGGCACCTTGCCGGGGATGGAGTAGAGCTTATCTACCTGCTTGCCCACCACAGGCTTAGAGGCCATCAGACCAATGGTGTAGGGGTGGGCGGGGTTGGAGAAGATCTCGTGCACAGTTCCCTTCTCCACCACACGACCGGCATACATGACCACCACATAGTCGGCCATCTCGGCAATCACGCCCAAGTCGTGGGTGATAAACATGATGGAGGAGTTGATCTTGTCCTTCAGGTTGCGCAACAAGTCCAGCACCTGGGCCTGGATGGTCACGTCCAGAGCCGTGGTGGGCTCGTCAGCGATGATGACCTTGGGGCTGCAGGCCAGGGCCATAGCAATACACACACGCTGGCGCATACCACCGGACAGTTCGTGGGGGTACATCCGGTACACGCCCTGGCTGTTGGCAATGCCCACCATCTCCAACAGTTCAATGGTACGGGCCTTAATATCCTCTTTGGTCTTACCCTCACCGTGGTGCAAGGCAATGACCTCATCCACCTGCTCGCCAATGCGGAACACAGGATTCAAGCTGGTCATGGGCTCCTGGAAGATCATGGACACATAGTTTCCCCGGATCTTCTGCATCTGCTCGTTGGGCATCTTGGTCATGTCATAGGCCTTGTCGCCCATGTTCAAGCGGATCTCGCCCTCCACCACCTGGCCCTGGGGCCGCTGGAGCAGCTGCATCAGGGACAGGCTGGTGACCGACTTGCCGCAACCAGACTCGCCTACCACACCCACGGTCTTGCCAATGGGCACTTCAAAGGACACGCCATCCACGCTCTTGACCACACCGGCGTCGGTGTAGAAGTAGGTGTGCAGGTTATCAAACTCTACGGCGTTATCGGGGTTGGCCATCTGGGTGAGGTACTCACTCTCCGGCACATTCTTGCGCTTCCGCTTTTTTTCAAAGGCATTGGTAATCCGGCGGTTCTCCTTGGCAATACGCCGTGCCTCCCGGCCGGAGAGATAGCCCTCTGCTTTTTTCTTAGCCATAGTCTCTCTCCTCTCTTAGCGCTTCATCTTGGGGTCAAAGGCATCACGCAGACCGTCACCCACAAAGTTAAAGCCCAACACGGTGAGCAACAGGCAGATGCCGGCAGGAATCCACACAAACCAGTAGGAGGTCAACACAAAGGAGTTGGAGACGTCGTTGATGATGTTACCCCAAGAAGCAAAGGGGAACTTGACGCCCAGTCCCAAGAAGGACAAGGTGGCCTCGGTGATGATGGTGGAACCCAGGCTCATGGTACAAATAACAATGAGCTGAGGGATGACGTTGGGAATCAGGTGGCGGAAAATGCGGCGGGGAATGCTGATGCCGCAGGCCTCAGTGGCGGTCATAAACTCCTGCTCACGCAGAGAGAGGATCTGACCACGCACCATACGGGCAATGCCCGGCCAGCCCAGGAAGCCCAGGACCAGCATGAGGTAGAACATACGCATCTGCGGGTCCACACGCATGCCGTCCATGGCCGAACCCATAATGATAATCAAAGGCATGGAGGGAATGCAGTAGAACACATCCACCACACGCATGATCAGGTTGTCCACCCAGCCGCCGAAATATCCGGCCACACCGCCCAGGATGATGCCCAGGAACGCAGAGATGAACACAACAATGAAGCCAATAACCAGAGACACACGGCCACCGTACATCAGACGAGTGAGCATGTCCATGCCATTGCGGTCGGTGCCCAACCAGTGCGCCTTGTTGGGGAAGGAATAGGTGTCAAACACCTGGGTCTCCTTCTCCTGCTTGACGGAATAACTCTTGGTGTCGGCATCGTACACCAAAGTGTAGTCGTAGGTTCCTTCCTCATTGGTAAAGGTAAACTCCTCCTGATCCGACTCAATGGCCTGAGCCAGCTGCTCCTTAAAGTCACGGGTGAAGGTCACGCCGGACACCTTGGACTGCACCACAAAGCGGCTGATATAGGCCACAGAGTTACCCCCCTGGTTTACGCCGCCATTCTCGTCCACCGTGTACTCCTTGTTGTCCACGGCGAAACTCTTCTCCTCATTGGTATATGCCTTCAGAGCGGCTCGCTGGAAGTCAAAACTGAGCTTGGTGGAAGCATCCTCAGCGTTGACGATGTCCTTATAGGCCAGAGCCAGCACTGTGTTGCCCTGGGAGATGACATAGAAATCCTCCCCTTCCTTTGCCACCGAGTAGGTGACATCCTTATAGGTGAAGGAGGTCTCATTCTTGGCAGCCGCCAGCATAAACTGGGCCTGGAGCATACCACTGAAATTCTGTCCTTCTGCGGACGTATAACGGAAGTCCGTATTCTCGGTCACAGCTGCATACTCTTTGGCCTGGTAGTCATAACGATAGAACACTTCATCCTGCCCATAGGGGCTGATCACACCGCCGATAAAGGAAAAGATAAACATGACGGCCAAAATAACCAAACCGATCACCGCCAAACGATTGCGGAAAAACCGCTTGGCCACCAGGGTGCCAGGAGACAGAACTTTGACACGACGGTCGTCGTTCAAAGAAAGCTGCTCTTCCCCGTCATTTCTCTTCCCCTTCAAATCGTCCATATTGTCTCGCATGATAAACCTCCCTTTCTTATGCAATGCGCACGCGGGGGTCAACCACAGCGTACAGAATGTCGGAAATCAGATTGCCGGCCAGCGTCAGCACAGCAATGAACAACAGATAGAACATGGAGAAGGGGATGTCGCCAGCTGTCATAGCCGTATATGAAGTATAGCCAATACCCCAGATGTTGAACAGGGTCTCGGTAATCAAAGCGCCGGAAAACAGACCAGGCAGAGAGCCGCCCACAATGGTAACCAAGGGAATAAGGGTGTTGCGGAAGGCGTGATGATAGATGACCTTCTTCTCACTCAGGCCCTTGGCCCGGGCGGTACGGATATAGTCGGAGTTGAGAACCTCCAGCATATTGGTGCGGGTATAGCGCATCAGCGAACCCACAGACACTACAACCAAGGTAACGATGGGCAACACCAAATGGTGGGCCATGTCAAAGAACTGTCCCACTGCGTCCAGCTGATAGAAATCACGGCCTGTCAATCCCACCAGATCAAACCAGCCCAGCTTGACGGAAAACACTAGCTTGAGCAAGGTGGCAAAGAAGAAGGTGGGCAGAGAAATACCGGCCAGAGCGAACACGCTGATGGCGTAGTCCGCCTTGGAGTACTGCTTGGTGGCGGCAATGACACCCAGAGGAATGGCAATGATCAGCTCCAAAATGAAAGCAATGCCGCCCATAATAAAGGAAATCCAGATGACGCTGGCAAACTTGTCCACAACAGGCACTGTAAATTTCCAGCTGTCACCAAAGTTGCCGGTGAGCAGGTTGCTTAGCTGATGGAGATAGCCGGGAATCAGAGGCAGATCCAGACCGTACTGTCCTTTCAGCTGTGCCAGCCACTCCTCATAGGGCTTGGCACCGGGTGCCATCGACAACTGCTGGGCCATCGTCTCCACATAGGAGCTGGGCAGACAGCGCAACAGTGTGTAGATGATAAAGGATACGAAAAATAGGATTAAAATTGATAGTAGAATACGCTTAATGATATAATTTCGCATAGAATCCCCTCCGTATTTGATGGCGAGTCACGGGGGTTCGTGTCCTCGCAAGATGTGTTTGCCCCGTCCGCACATCAGGCAGCCCCTCCGGCAAAGTTCCAACCTGGCGTCGGAACAGCCGCCTCATGTGCAGGGATGCATACGGTTGCCCTGCGGTTTTAGACCGCAGGGCAACCGTGGTGACAAATCAGCTTATGTGTGTGATTTGCGTCCCGTAAGCATTAGTTCAGCTCCAGCAGCTCGATGTCGTTCATCCAGTTCCAGTAAGTGGTCATATCGGGAGTCAGGGTGCCGATATTCACACGCTCCGTGGAGAAGATGAAGCAGTTGGCACGCTGATAGGCAGGAACCTCAACGGCCCAGTCCATCACGATATTCAGAGCCTCCCGATACATCGCAATACGAGCGTTCTGATCAGTGGTGCTGCGGGCATCCACGATGATCTCGTCCAGCTGAGGATCCTTGATGTCGTAGTTGTAGTTGGAAGTACCCTGGCTGTGGTAGATCTGGTACATGTCGGGGTCAACGGTAGCAGACCAAGCAGCAGTGAACAGCTCGGCAGTGCCAGCAGTCATCTGAGCAAACAAATCAGCAGAGTTGGCAATGTCGGTGACCACCAGATCCATGCCAATCTCCTTGAGTGCGTCAGAAGCCAGAGTACACATCATGAAGGAGGGGTGGTCACCCTGACCGCCGCCGCCAATGATCAGCTCATAGCTCATGGAAGCACCCTCGGGGGCAGCAGTGATCTTGCCGTCGGTGACGGTGTAGCCAGCGGCCTCAAAGAAGCCCAGGGCAGCCTGCTTGGCAGCAGCGTACTTCTCATCGTCGGTCATGCCATCGGTGTAGATGGGATTGCCGTTGACATCGGTGGAGAAGGCCACCTGGTAGCCGGCATCGGTGACCTTGGGAGCGGCCCAAGAGGTGTCAGAAATGGGGTAGTTGATGACGTTGGCCCACTCACCATAGTAGGAGTCGATGGCCACATCGCGGTACACGGCCAGCACAGTGGCCAGGCCCTTACGCAGGTCCTTGGAGGCCTCGGAGCCGGAGTCGTCACCTACGCGGACGTTGTCGGCGTTGATGCCCACATAGCCGTAGCCCAGGTTATCCACGGTGTTGACGGTAATCACAGAGCCGTTGAAGTCCTTGCTGCCGCCATTGGCCTCAGCGATCTCGTTGATGGCATCCACGGAGAAAGAAGGATCAGTGATGTCCAGAGTACCAGCCTTCACGCCAGAGATCTTATCGGCCTCGGTGGTCTCCTTGAAGTTGATGTTCTTGATCTTGGGCTCGCTCTTCCAGTAGTTCTCGTTGGCAGCCAGAGCCACGGTGCCGTTCTCATAGCTGACGAACTTGTAGGGGCCAGCGCCCATTGGCTCCGTGTTCTTGGCACGGACGGAGCTCAGGTCGCCCTTGGGGAAGCCAAACTGGTTGTTGTCGTAGTTGTACAGCTCCTCCTTGCCGTAGTAGTGCATGGGAGCAACCACCAGGGACAGCTGATAGATGCAGGTAGCGGAAACTTCGGTGGTCACCACGCGCACAGACATATCGCCGGTCTTCTGGATGCCGGAGATGTTGGCAGCGGACTCACCAGTCACAACGTTGATGGAGGAGTAGTTGTACACATCCTCGGGGATCAGATCGGACAGAGCAGTGCCAGCGGTCTCGGCCTCCATGGAGCCGAAGTTCCAGCCGTAGTTCTCACCCATAGCCAAGGCAAAGTCCTTCACAGTGGCGTTGTCTTCCAGGGTGTAGCCCCACTGGGAAGCAGCAGCAGCCACAGACAGGGTATCATCCTTCGCATCAGTCTTCACATAGTCAACGATCTCCTGGCAGAACTTCACCAGGCCATCGTTGACGGCGTTCCAGAACGCAGTCTGCTGCTCCTCCGTGACATAGGTAAAGTCAGTGTTGCTCTCACCCAGCTGACCCAGCAGAGCGGCCAGGGTGATGTTGTTCTGACGATACTCGTTCATACCCATGATGGGCTGGCTGTACAGAGTAGAGCTGCCATCATAGGTGGGGTCGGACAGGACGTACATGGAGAAGATGACGTCATCGATGTCCATTTCAGTACCGTCAGAGAACTTCACACCGTCCTTCAGGGTGATGTCATAGTACACCGTGCCATCGGCGTTCTCAGTGATCACCACATCGGAAATGCCGGTGTAGGTGTAGTCAGTGCCGTTGTAGTCCTTGGTCTCACCCTCAATGCCATTGAGGATCATAGCCCCCTTCCGGTCGGAGCCGATCAGAGACTGCTGCGTGAGGGTCACAATGTTTCCATCGTAGGCAGAGGTGTAGAAGAAGGGCGAGAACTTGCCGTCGTAGTTACCGTCGCCCACCACCAAAGTGCCGGTGCTGGAGGTGCCAGCGCTGGATGCGTTGGGGTCTGTGTTCTTGTTGCCGCAAGCAGAAAGCAAACCAAGCGTCATCACAGAGGCCATACCCATCGCAAGCACACGTTTCGTGCTTTTCATGTAGAGATTCCTCCTTTTATGATATTGAACAAAGAGAACATGCTATCCTCCCAGTCCACACAGAAATGCATCAGCCTCTGTCTCTCTCTCTCAGAGACTGATTTTGCAACTTCATCTGCTCAATCCTTCACTTTTTTCGCCTGAGTGTCCACCCCAAGCGGTCAAATGTTTTTTCAGCAGATTTTGCAAGGACTATTCTATTATGTTTTCGCCCAATTGTCAACGAGAACATCCTGTAACATCTCACAAATTTTCACACTTTATCACGTTAAACGAGCCACTTCCAACGAATTTCCATTCGTCTCCACGCGTTTGAACATACAAAAATCACAATTAGAAGGGCCAAAAATGCAAAATCAAAGAAATAACGTCCCTCTTGCAAGCCATGCAATACCAAATAGCAAATCTGTCCACAGAGTGTGCACATTGACAAAATCATCGTCAATAATGTGCGGATCGGCAACTGCTTGACCGTGGTATCATAGACATATTCCCGCAGCGGATTGCCCCAATAGCCAATTCGGCATACCGCCCATACCAGGGACGCCACCGCCAGAACTGTGAGCATATACGGCACCAGAACATACCAGGTGTTGACTAGAGCAGGTATCGGCATGAAACCACACGCCAGTACCGCCACAGTTGCTCCGGCTGCTAAGGCGATTCGTCGCCGCATACTCTCCTGATAACTCACATCCTGCTCACAGAAGGTATAGTGTCGGCCGGTATAGGCCAACTCCCCCCCTGCCCCGCGGGTAAATTGGGAAGCCTTTGCCCCTCGATTCCAGCGTTTTCGCTTTTTGTCTGCCATACTTTAGGAAATCCCTGTCATATTAAACTGCTCCAGCCACGCTTTGGCAGCGGTACACACCGTCTTCAAGCAGTTCTCATCAAAGGGGCTGTCCAAGCCAGCACGCTCCAACAATGTGGTAAACACCTGGCTGCCTCCCTGCTGAGTGTAGGCCATATAGTGGCTCCATGCATCCTTCAGGTCTTTCTGGATTCTGGCCCAGAACTGGAGAGACACGGTCTGTGCCAGACAGTAATCAATATAGTAGAAGGGACTGGAATAAATGTGGTGCTGACGCTGCCAGCCCTCGCCTTCGCTGTAGAAGGGGATCTCCCCATCCAGCTTCATCCAGGGCATATACACCCCCAGCAGCTCTTTCCACTTCTGGTGGCGTTGGGCGGGGGTCATCTCAGGATGGGCATACACCTCGTGCTGGAAGTGATCCACCATGGTGCCATAGGGGATAAAGGTCAGAGCACTGGACAGATGGCTGTAATAGAACTTCCGGGTATCCTTTCCAAAGAAGCCTTCCGCCCAAGGCCATGCAAAGAACTCCATAGACATGGAGTGTACCTCACAGGCCTCCATACTGGGCCAAATATATTCCGCAGGAATACGATCCCGGTTGAGCCAGGCGTCAAAGGCGTGGCCCGCCTCGTGGGTCACCACCTCTACGTCACCCTGAGTGCCGTTGAAGTTGGCAAAGATAAAGGGCACCTTATAATCCAGAATGCTGGTGCAGTAGCCGCCACCGGCTTTGCCCTCAGTGGACAGCACATCCAACAACTCCCCATCCAGCATAGTGCGGAAAAATTCGCTGGTCTCTGGGGACAATTCATCGTAGAACTTGCGGCCATGCTCCAGAATTTCCTGGGCATTTCCACAGGGTCTGGGGTTGCCGGAGCGGAACTCCAAAGCATTGTCGGCAAAGCTCATGGGGTATTCCTTTCCCAGTCTCTTGGCCTGCTCCCGGTAGATGCTGTCCGCCACAGGCACCAGGTACTTCACCACCGCCTGGCGGAACTTCTCCACATCCTCTTTGGTGTAGCAGTTTCGTCCCATGCGATAGTAGCCCAGCGTGGTGTATCCTTCGTAGCCCAGCTTCTTCCCCATCTCGTCCCGGAGATGAACCAGCTGGTCATACAAGCTGTCCAGCGCCTCTTGCTGATCCTTATACCACTGTCCCTCTGCCTTCCAGGCGTTGAGGCGACAGGTATCGTCAGCATCGCTCTTGAAGGGGGTCATCTGAGAGAGGGTATACACTCCGCCTTCAAAGGGAATCTGCGCGGAGGCCAGCAGCTTCTCATACTCCTGGGTGAGATCATTCTCCTTCTGCATCAACTCGATGATGTCAGGAGAGAAGGTCTTGAGGGCGATCTCGGCATTGACAAACATCAAATCCCCAAACTCCCGGGCGAAATCAGCCCGGAAGGGAGAGTTGAGCATGGCCTGGTTCCAAGCCTGCTGGTACTCCTGCAGTTCAGGGCCAGCAGCGTTCCAGAACTTCACCTCTCCATCGTAGAAGCTGTCTCGGGTATCGATGGAGTGACGGATGTTGGCCAGGGTGCCCATGGTGTCGGTATGACGGCTGATATGGTCTGCCTCCAGGAACACCTCACGGGCCACAGTATAGCAATCCGCGGACTTCAGCCGCTCCACTAACTGGGATATCTCCCCCTTTAAATGTTCCAGATCCGGTCTCTGATATTGCATTTGAGAAAACTTTACCATAAGTGACTCCTCCTTATCATGTGTTCAAGGCTGCTTTCTATTCCGAAAGCAGCCTTTTGTGTTTCATTTAGAACGGCAGGCCCAGGCCTCCGGTGAGGCGGGACATCTGGCTGGCTGCATCATCCGCAGCCTTTCGCATAGCCTCGTTGACCGCCGCCACAATGAGGTCCTGGAGCATTTCCACATCGTCGGGGTCCACAGCCTCAGGATCAATGGTCACAGAGGACAGTTCCTTCTTGCCGGACACCACCGCAGTTACCACGCCGCCAGCACTGGCCTCGTAGGTCTTGCTCTCCAGTTCCTCCTGGGCCTTCATCATGTCCTGCTGCATTTTCTGGGCCTGACGGAGCATGTTGTTCATATTTCCGCCCATCCCGCCCATTCCACGGGTATTAAATCCTTTTGCCATGATTGTTTCCTCCTATGTTGTGTCCAGTTCTATGATTCTACTGTTACGTTGTTGTGTCCAGCAGCCAAAAAAGCATCCAACGCATCCGGCTGTCCGTTTGCCGCCGGGGTGACGGGCCTAGGCGCTGGCGGCTCCTCAGCCGGGGCTGTCCCCACCTGCACATGCACAGCCACTCTATGCCCCAGGTGTCCAGCAATCGTCTGGGCGATGGCCCCGGAAATCTCCGGTTTGGACACCAAGTCTGCCACAAATTGATTGGTGGCCCATAAGGTCACTGCCGTTCCATCCCAGCGGCCCGTGAGCATCCCAGGCATGGAAAAAAACATATAGTCCCCAGTGGAGAGAACTCCTTTCAGCTGACCACACACCACATCCCACCCCGGCCATCCCGGCTCGCCATGGGAAATGTCCGCGGCCATCGGAGTGGGTGGCGGCGTCGGAGTTGTTATTTTTTCTTCCACCAGCTCGTTCCGTGGCTCTTTTTTCGTTTTTTCCTGTAAGGTCTTTCTACTTTCTGTCCGTAGGGGGACAACCGTCTGGCTCACCTCCCAAGGAGGCGAATCCGCCCCATCCGGCTCGACACTCTGCACAGGCGGCGGCGCCTGTGACTCCTTTTGTGCCGCTGGCTGTATAGGTGCAGCACTTGACGGTTTTATCGAAATCTCTCCGCTGGAAATTTGCTGTTCCAACTTGGCTACGCGAGCTGTCAACGCATGCACGTTTCCATCCAGAGCAGGGTCACACAGCATCACCAGACACAGTTCCATATCTGTGCGCCGATTGGCAGAATGAATCAACTCTCCCGCGGTTTTCTGCACCAGAGAGAGCATCTGCACCAGCCTGGGTACATCAAACAACTGGGCCAGACGGTTCATGGTCGCTGAATCGTAACCGCCGGTCAGTAAACCCACGCCTCCTTGGGGTGCACTTTTCACCACCAACAGATCCCGCATCAGGGCGGACAATTCTCCCGCCAGGGCCACCATTTCCTTACCACCAGTGTATAACTCATGAAGCCGTTGCAGCGCACCTGCCAAATTGCCCGCTGCAATTTCCTCCAGCATGGCTACCATTTGCAGGTTCCCGGCCAGTCCCAGGACCTGGAACACCCGATCCTGATCCACCGTCCCCCCTGCCCCCACGCACTGATCCAAAAGAGACAGAGCATCTCGCATGCCACCGTCTGCCAGGCGGGCAATGAGGGCCGCTCCCTCTTGGGTGAGTTCAATTCCCTCCTGGGCCGCCACATAGTTGAGGCGACCGGCAATTTCCCCGGCCTGGATGCGCTTGAAGGCAAACTGTTGGCATCGACTCTTGATGGTTGCCGGCACCTTATGCAATTCAGTGGTAGCCAAGATGAACATCAGGTGTTCCGGCGGTTCCTCCAGAATTTGGAGCAAGGCGTTAAATGCCTGGGGCGAGAGCATATGCACCTCGTCAATGATATATACCCGTTTGGTCACCGTGGCCGGGGTATACGCCGCCTCTTCCAGCATTGCACGCACATCGTCCACCCGGTTGTTGGACGCTGCATCCAACTCCACTACATCCAGAATCGACCCATTTTCGATTCCGGTACAAGCCGGGCACTGGTTGCAAGGGTTTCCCTCTTGGGGGTTTTGGCAATTCACAGCCCGGGCCAGAATTTTGGCACAGGTGGTCTTGCCCGTACCTCTTGTTCCGGTGAACAGATAGGCATGGGTGAGTCGTCCTGCCTGCACCTGACGTTTCAGCGTCTCCGTAATGTGCCCTTGTCCCACCACATCGTCAAAGGATCGAGGCCGCCACTTGCGGTACAGTGCTTGATACATGCTCCACACCTCCCGATGAAAAAGAAAAGCACTCATGTATAGAATAAGACCGCGCACCGGCCTTTGAAGTACAAAATATACCCGTTACCCATACAGCCGGCTCAAGACCGGCACCCCCGCGGCACACGCAGCGGTCCGCTTAGTGCTGCTCGGTTCCCCGCCTGACACGGTTCACGGGGCCACGTTGCGCAGGACCAATCCTTCATCACTGCTTATATGGGGCAGACAGTACATTTTGTCTCCGGGGGCCGGGATTCATCCCTGCTATAGCGGGTTGCAGATACAGGGCACCGCTAACTCCCCGACTAGCGCGGCCTTACTCCACACACAAGTGCGTTAAAAGCTGTTGTTTATTCTACCACACCGGTATAGCATTTTCAACTGAATTTTAAATTTTTCTCGTCCCTCCTTTCTCTTTTTGTGAACTTCACTCCTCATGGCACTCCACCCATTTCTGTGCTATAATAACGTTGATAAGCCATTCACAAGGAGAACCCACTATGATTCGAGACATATGTAAAGATGAAGCTTTTCTGTCCCAACAGGCAGAGCCAGCCACACCTGACGACCTTCCAATCGCCGCCGACCTGCTGGAAACCCTGGAACACCACAAGGACGGCTGTGTGGGCATGGCAGCCAACATGATCGGCGTAAACAAGCGTATCATCGCTTTTGACAACGAAGGGGAATATATGGGCATGGTCAACCCGGAGATCAGCAAGAAGGCTGAACCCTACCAGACCGAAGAAGGTTGTCTCTCCCTCACCGGCACCCGCCCAGCAAAACGCTGGAAGTCGATCAAAGTGCGCTGGCAGAACCAGAAATTTCAGCAGCGTCTGAAAACCTTTACCGGCTGGACGGCCCAGATCATCCAACACGAAATTGACCACTGCGAGGGGATTATCATATGAAAAAGTGCAGGATCACCGTCATGCGTATGACCCAGTATGAGAATCTGATGGCCCAGTATGAGAATCCCATCTCCCACGCCCGCGACATGGAGGTGGGACAGGTTTTCACCACCAACGGCTGGGCCAGGCCCGAGGGATTTTGCCCAAGTGCCTGGGATACCCTCTCCCCTTTTGTCCTGGCTCTGAGTCACGGGGCGGAGAACTTTTACGATGGCTGGATGAAAAATCCCCGGTCCGCCATGCTCTCCTGCAACGATGGTTTCCGTCCGGTGAGTTTTCTGCTGGAGGCCCTGGATGAAGACGCAGACTGAGGAGGAAGAGCCATGTTTGAAAACAAAGTTGCCGTGGTCACCGGTGGCGCCAAGGGCATCGGCAAGGCCATTGCGCAGGAATTTCACAAAGCAGGTGCCCAAGTATGCGTTATTGACCTGCTTCCCAACGACTACTATGTGGGCGATCTGGCCGTTCAGTCCGTGTTAGAGGACTTTGCCCGAAAAGTGATTGCTGACTACGGCCATGTAGATTATCTCGTCAACAATGCCCTACCCCTGATGAAAGGGCTCGACGAATGCACCTACGAGGAGTTCAACTATGCCCTGCGGGTAG
Source organism: uncultured Oscillospiraceae bacterium (assembly GCA_944387075.1). GTDB lineage: Bacteria > Bacillota > Clostridia > Oscillospirales > Oscillospiraceae > Enterenecus. The sequence continues at coordinate 20,907 of CALXDO010000073.1, forward strand.
GGGTCACTGCCCCCTTTTACCTCACAAAACTGTTTACCTCTCACTTCACCCCCGGTGGAGCCATCGTAAACATTTCCTCCTCCCGTGACCGGATGAGCCAGCCCCAGACCGAAAGCTACACCGCAGCCAAAGGTGGCATCTCCGCCCTGACCCATGCTTTGGCCGTGAGTTTGGCGGGCAAAGTGCGGGTAAACTCCATCTCTCCTGGCTGGATTGACACCGATCATATCGTTTATGACGGTCCTGATGCCACCCAGCATCCGGTCGGCCGGGTGGGCAATCCTCTGGACATCGCCAACATGGTGCTGTACCTTTGTTCGGACAAGGCCGGTTTCCTCACCGGGGAGAACATCTGCATTGACGGGGGCATGACCCACCAGATGATCTACCACAATGATTTTGGATGGACCCTGGGAGGTGACCGCCCATGAAACTTGCTATTCTCTCCGACACCCACGGCTTACTGCGCCCCCAGGTGGTAGAGCATCTCAAAACTGCTGATGTCATCCTCCACGGCGGCGACATAAACAAACAAGCAATTGTGGACGAGCTGTGGCAGTACGCCCCCCCTCTATGTGGTCCGTGGCAACAACGACAAGGAGTGGGCGGAAACCATTCCACATAACCTCACATTCACCCTGGACAGCGTGACCTTTTATATGGTGCACAACAAAAAAGAAGTTCCAACGTCTCTCACCGGCGTGAATGTGGTGGTGTTCGGTCGTTCCCATAAATATGTGCAGGAGGAGAAAGATGGGGTGCTGTGGCTCAATCCAGGCTCCTGCGGCCCTCGGCGGTTTCATCAGGAAATCACCATGATGATGGCGGAGATCACGGGTGGAAAAATCCAGGTGAAAAAAATCACCATCCCCCATGAGCCAAAGTGATGGAACTGGTCGGAATTATTTTTCCGAAGGGGCATATGGTTTGGTTTTACATGAGCCTCTACGGCGGCACCATGAACCCGCAAGGAACTGTTTCTGTGATTTCATGGATGTAAGTTTTTGTTGATAATTTCCATATAATTAGGTATGATGGAACAGAACAATGCGACCCCACCCTTTGAAAAGAATCCACCAAACATACAAGTATCACATGATAAGCACATGCACTGTACATATAGAATCAAGTGTGAGGTAGGCTGCAGTTTTTGGGAGATGCAAATGAATCCGTCAAAGATAACTTTATTTCTTTGTAAAAAATGGATTTTTCTGTGGAGAAAACCACATCTGGGGATAGATGTGGCTTTTCCCTTGCGGCCCTTTCGCGCCTTGCGTCATCCTGTCCAAGAGACAGTGTGCCGCAGGGCGTTTTTCCACAAAAAGGCGCCCTACAGCGGAGCTGCGGTACGCCGATGAGTTGGCTGCTCTGGTCCGCTGGGACCGAAACAACCCCAAACCGGAGAACTGGCAACTCTCCCCCAGGGCAGTGCGCCTCTTTATTCTGGGCACACCAAAGGGCCAATCCCTGGAACTGGACGGGGAGCCAGTGACCATCCGCAAGAAGTATTATGGCAATGACACCCTGGTGGAGCGCTGCATCATCACCCTGGCAGGTAACCGTGGACTGATGCTGGTGGGAGAGCCAGGCACCGCTAAGACCATGCTCTCCGAGCTTTTGAGCGCCGCCATCAGCGGCTGCAGCACCAACACCGTCCAGGGTACCGCCGGCACCACCGAGGATATGATCAAATACTCCTGGAACTACGCCCTATTGCTGGCCAAAGGTCCAAGCCGGGAGGCACTGGTGCCTGCGCCCCTGTATGTAGGCATGGAGCGGGGCATCATCACCCGGTTTGAGGAGATCACACGCACGCCCGCCGAGGTGCAGGACTGTCTCATTAGTGTGCTCAGCGACAAGGTAATGAATATCCCCGAGCTCGGGGATCAGGGGCTTCTCTTCGCCAACCCCGGCTTCAATGTCATCGGCACGGCTAATACCCGGGATAAGGGAGTCAATGAGATGTCCAGTGCCCTCAAGCGCCGCTTCAGTTTTGAGACCGTGCAGCCCGTGGGGGATGTGGCCCTGGAAAAGCAGATCATTCTGGACGAGGTGGAAGCCATGGCTCGGAGTGCTGGGTTCTCCGCGCCCCTGGATGATGACGCTGCCACCCTGCTGGCTACCACCTACCATGAGCTGCGCCAGGGTATCTCCGCTGAGGGAATGCGGCTGAAAAAGCCTGCTGCTGTAATGAGTACCGCCGAGGCCGTCTCCATTTATTTCCAGACGCTCATGAGTGCCTGGTACTACGGTGGGCCGGAGCAGGCCCGGCATCTGGATGAACGGGCCCTGGCGGAGAATCTGGTGGGTGCGGTGGCCAAGGAATCCCGGGAGGAGCTGGCAACTATCCGGGAGTACTTCTCCACCATCGTGCAGAAAAAGGCAGAGCGGGAGGACGGAGCATGGAAACGGTTTTATGAGGCAGGGATACGGCTGAAGTGATTCCCTTTGATTATGACGCGCCGATACTCTACTACCCGGTGCGCCACCATTCCCCTGCCTGCGCCTGGCACCTGGAGCGAGCCATGGAGCGGTACCGGCCGGATCTGGTTCTGGTGGAGGGTCCGGAGAACGCCAATGACCTCATCTCTATTCTGGCAAGCCCGGAGACCCGTGCACCGGTGGCTCCGTACTACGCCTACCGGGATGATGCCAGCCTTCTACGGACTGCGGAACCGCCGGAGGATGGGCTGCCGCCAGAAAATCACGCCTGCTACTACCCTTTCCTGGATCAATCTCCGGAGCTGGCCGCACTGCGGCTGGCGGAGTGTCTGGGTATTCCCGCCCGGTTTATCGATCTCTCCTACGGCGAGATTCTGGCGGCTACACAGTCCGGAGCTGGTCTACGCAAGGAGGTGGCCGCTGCCAGCTATGCCAGCGACCATTTTCTCGCCCCGGAGCAGCTGTGGAAAAGGGTGTGTGAGAAAACAGGAACCAGGGACTTTGAGGAGTTTTGGGAGCGCTACTATGAAAGCCGGGGATTTTCTCTGTCCACAGAGGAATTTGTCCGTCAGATAAACGCCTGGTGTCTGCTGGCCCGGGAGAACACCCCCCGCTGGGAAATGGAGGCTGATGGATGCCTGGCCCGGGAGTCCCACATGGCCCGTCGCATCCAGGAGGCCGGGCAATCTTATGGAAAGATTCTCGTGGTGGCCGGCGGCTTCCATCTCTGGGGTCTTCTCCATCCTGAGGAGGAACCGGAAGAACGCCCCCGAATGCCCAAGGACAGCCAGTCAGTCTATCCCGTGCGCTATTCCGAACCAGCGGCAGACGCCCTCTCCGGCTATGCCAGTGGTATGCCCGCGCCCGCCTTCTATCGGAAACTCTGGAAACGCCTCCATGAGGAGGGAACAAATGGGGCAAGTGCCTGGGACAGTGTGGTGTTGGATACCATTGTGCGCTGTGGCCGCCGGCTACGGGCAAAGGGAGAAACCATCTCCGCTTATGATGAGCAGTGTGCCCTGCAGCAGGCCAGGGGCCTGGCCGCTCTGCGAAATAAGGAGGCCCCCGGCCTCTATGAATTGCAGGATGGTGTTTTGAGCGCATTTGTGAAGGGAGAGGCCAACCTCGCCGGATGCGAACCCCTGCGTCTTCTACGGGAGATCAACACAGGAAGCCAGGTGGGCAACCTGTGCCGCGGCGATCTGCTACCACCCCTGGTGCAAGACTTTGCCCGACAGTGTAAAAAATATCGTCTCCGGCAGGATTCCGCCGACCAGCAGGAAGTGACCCTTGAGATCTTCTCCAAACCCCGTCACCGGGCGGAAAGCCGTTTCCTCCATCAGAGTGTGTTCCTGGACTGTGGCTATGCCAGGCGGGACAAGGGGCCGGATCTGCTGCGGGATACCGGGCGCAACCTCATTCGGGAGCATTGGGTCTGCCAGTGGTCTGCCGGTGTTGAGGCCGCCCTGGTGGAGCACGCTGTCTGGGGCTCTACTGTGGCGGAGGCCAGCGCCCAGCTGCTGCGCCGTCGCCTGGCGGATGCTGCCCGAGCAGTGGATGGTGCAAGACTCTTGGTGCACGGCTTTCTCATGGGCCTTGGAGATACGGCGGATGCTATGGCCCACCGGCTGGACGAGCTGCTGGTGACGGACGGGAACTTCTCCTCTCTTTGCAAAGCCTGTGGCGCCATCAACGCTTTGGATGCATGGCAGGAGCAGTACGGCGAGCGGGGCAGCTATGACTACCCTGTCCTGCTACGGCGGTGCTTTGCCCGAATCTTGCAGTTGCTGCCCTCCATGTCCACGGTAGATGACCGGGGGGTGGAGGCCATTCAGGAAAACTGCCAGCTGCTCTATGCGGTCACAGCCCGTACCCCGTTCGCCGATCTGCGCACTGTGCTCCTTGGAGCTCTGGAGGAACTGATGGTCCAGGATCCCATCCACCCCGCCCTCCATGGCGCGGCCCTTGGCCTTCTCTACGGCGGTGCGCCGGAAAAGAAGGATCTGGCGGTACAAACGGCCGCAGGGTATCTTCGGGGCACTCGTGACCAAAAACTGAAGGCTGCAGCTTTCCTGCAGGGACTTTTCCGCACCGCCCGAGATCTGCTGCTGGTGGATGATGTCCAGTTGGCATCCATCGACGCACTGCTGTGCGAGTTGGAAGACGAGGAATTTGTTGTCCTACTGCCTCAGCTGCGCCTTGCCTTCAGCTACTTTACTCCAACTGAAACGAATCGCATGGGCCGCCAAGCGGCGGCTCTCCACGGCCAGGCGCGGTTGAAGGTCAGAAACATCGTAGTTTCCCCCACAGACTATACCTGTTGGGAGGCCATTGACGGATGGGCGGCACACCGGCTGGAGCAGTGGGAACTGGATCAGGATGAGGAAGGAGATGACCAGGCATGATCACCCATGGCGCGGCACTCAACCGCTGGAGGTTGGTACTAGGCAAGAGCGCGGAGGCCTCTATCTCCCTGACAGATGGGCAGCTGGCCCGAATGGATGACGCCCTGGACTTTCTCTACAACCGGGAGGCGGGTCCGGATGTACGCCGGGATTGGGCCGGCGGCCAAGAGGAGAGCCAGCCGACAGTGATCCGCTGGCTCAACGAGGTGCGGGAGCTGTTTCCCCAGGAGACGGCGGAGATCCTCCAGCGCCATGCCCTGGATCGCTACCAGCTCACCGCCCTGCTCACGGATCAAGAGGTACTGGAAAAGATGGAGCCGGATGAGTCATTGCTGGAAACCATCCTAAGCCTCAAGGGAATGATGAAGGGGCCAGTGCTGGACGCCGCCCGGCGGATCGTAGAGCGGGTGGTGGCCCAGCTGACGGCCAAAATGCAGCATGATATCCGCCGCTCTGCTCTGGGCAAGCTGGATCGCAGCAGCCGCAGCGCGGTGCGCACCCTGCGGAATCTGGACATAAAGCGCACCATCCGGAAAAACCTGGCCCACTATGACCAGGAAAATCAGCATCTGGTGCTGGAACAGCTCTATTTCAGCGGCCGGGTTCAGCGCCACACCCCCTGGCATGTGATCATCGCTGTGGATGAGAGCGGCTCCATGCTCCCCAGTATCATCCACTCCGCAGTGATGGCGGGCATTTTCGCAAAACTCCCTATGCTCACCACCCATCTGGTGATCTTTGACACCGCTGTGGTGGATCTCACTGACCGGATGGACGACCCGGTGGAGACCCTGATGAGCGTGCAGCTGGGCGGCGGTACCGACATTGCCAAGGCCATGGCATATTGCCAGGGCCTGATTGCCCAGCCTCGACGAACCATGGTGGTGCTGGTGAGCGATCTGTGCGAGGGCAGTTCCCGGCAGGACCTCTATCGCACATGCCACAACATCGTGGAGAGCGGCGCTCGGCTCATTGCCCTCACCGCCCTCAATGAGCAGGCTTCCCCGGACTATGACCGAACTACCGCCCAGACTCTGGCGGATCTGGGTGCCCATGTGGGAGCCATGACTCCGGAACGTCTGGCAGACTTCATGGCGGGTATCATGAGAACATGAGAGGAGGTGACGGGACATGGAGATCCCCCAGGCTCTGTACTCCGCTCTGCTTTCGGCAGACGAAGAATATCTCATCGCACTCTGCAACAAAGGTACGGTAAACCGGGCGAAAAAGGATCTTTCCGCAGCCCAGCCGGAGATAACGCACATAGAGGGCCAAACCGTTACCTTGACTGTGGGTGATACGGTATGTACGATCACCGCGCCACTGGGGAGCAGCACCTGTACCTGCCCCAGCAGCAGCATGTGCCGCCACCGGATGAGTGCCATTTTGTGGATGAAGGAACAGGTGGCCCAAGAGAGTGCCCCGCCCGGGGAGACCGCCGTCCCATCAGGAGGGGAGCCGCCGAGAGAGGTGGCAGAGGAAGTGTCTGCTCTGCTCTCGGCCTATCCCACGCAGGTGCTGACCCGGCAGTTGGGCCAGCGGCGGGTATCCGCCCTGGTGCAGCGGGAGCGTTCCGGCGAGGGGGCGGCCATCCGGGAGGGCAGCACCGTGACGGTGGAGCTGCCCTGGATTTCTGCCACTGTACGGTTTATTTGTCCTCTGGAGCACAGCAGCTGCACCTGTCACAGCCGGAACTTCTGCACTCACAAGGCAGAGGCCTTGCTCATCTGGAAGCTGCGCCATGGGGTCGTGACGGTGGACAGCTTGCTGGCCGCTTTGCACAATGATAATGGCAGCATATTGGATCGCCGGGAGATCTGCGCCGCCGTCCAGACGGCCCTGACAGACTGGATGCGTACGGGGCTTACCCGTCTGCCCTCCTCCAGCATGGAAACTGCAGAACGGCTGGCAGGCCTGTGTCACACCAGCGCTCTCCCCGATCTGGAGCGAGCGATACGCCGGCTCCACGGAGAACTGCAAAGTTACTTTGCCCGCTCTGCTGCCTTCCGCGCCGAGGGGCTGCTGCACCGGATGTCCGCCGTCTGGCGGCTGGCCTCCGCCTTGCGGACGGCGTCGGAACCGGAGGCGCTGCGGCTGGCTGGTACCTTCCGGGATGAGTACCAGCCAATCGGCAACCTGCACCTCTATCTCCTGGGACTTCAGGGAGTGAATCTTGCTGGGGGCTATGCTGGGACAGTGTACTATTTTTGGGAGACACAAAGACACCGATACTATGCCTACCGGGATCTGCGCCCCAAATTTTACGAGGGCGGACGTCAGCCCGGCTCCACGGAGACCATTCTTTGGGAACTGCCTGGTACACTGCGCCAGGCGCGGAACTGCCGCCTCGACCTCACCGGCGCCCGGGTCAGCGGAGAGGGCAACCTTTCCGCCACCACCCAATGCCGGGGGACACTGCTGCAAAAAAGCCCGCCGGGATTGGTGCTCCCCCCGTCAGCGGTGGAGGAGGATTTCTCCCCCCTGCTGCCCCGCAGTCGGCCCGGCCTGGGGGAACTGGATCGTCTGGCGATCCTACGGCCCCACTGGGGGGAACTGCAGGAATATGACCGGGTGGAACAGCGATTCACCCTGCGGCTGCTGGACGGCACAGGGCGGGATGTCTGGCTCACTGTCCGTTACCGGGAGGGAAAACAGACAGTGATGGAAGCCCTGGAGCAGCTGGCCGGTCAGTGGGAGAAAGCCCCTGATCTGCGGCCTGTGTTCTTCGGGGTGCTCTACCGGGAAGGCGGCCGTCTGTGTCTCTACCCCATCGAATGTTTTACAAACTGGGAGGGGACGCCATGAACCACTGCTTGAACGCGATGGAGGCCCGCCTGACCGACCTTTTGCAGACCGGCCTGGACACCGGCGGAACGGACGCGGGGGCAGCCTTCGCCCGGCTGGCCGAGGAGTGCGAGGCCTGCGGGCTCCACACTGGAAGTGTCCTGATGAACCGACTGGCCGGGCTGCTGGAGGCCCGCGCCCACGTCCTGGAAAAGGAGGACGCCCCCCTGTTAGACGCCCTGTTTACGGCGGAACACTACATCGCCCTGTGCCGGGAGCGGTGGCAAGAGCTTGAGATTCTAGAGGGCTGGCAGGAACAGCAGATGTGGACACAAGACAGAGAAGAAGGAGATTCCCTATGAACATTCAACCCCATAGCCCGAGCCAACCAGACACCCTGGAACAACTTTGCCAACTCTGGAAACTGACACCCGCAAATACGGCACTGGCTCAGGCCTATTTGGCCAGCGACCAGGTGGACGACAGCCTGCTCTCTGGCGCAGAGCGGCAAGTGTTCGCCCCCCTGGACTGGTGGGGACAGCAGGCCAGCGACGTACTGCTGCAGAAGTTCGCCAGCCCGGACCGGGCAGACAGACAGACCAAGGTGCTTAGAGTGCCTAACAAAACTTAAAGGCAACGAGAGCAACCGCAAGGGTAAGGAAGGCCGAATGGATATCTGCCCTCCGCTCATAACGAACGAGTAAGCGTCGATATCGGTGGAGCCAGGCAAAAGT
>CALXDO010000074.1 GCA_944387075.1 uncultured Oscillospiraceae bacterium
CTAGAGGAGCTGAAACAGCTTTGACCCAAACCGTGACCCATACGGGTTGTGGACTGTGCGGAGACAACGAAACACACGGGGCCAAACAGCATACGCATTCCGAGCAAATAGGGCTGAAAAGCATTCAACGGAGCCAAAATGGCCCACGATCCGCAGCTCATAACCCGGAGGTCGTAGGTTCAAATCCTGCCCCCGCAACCAAAAATCCCGGATGCGTCAGCATCCGGGATTTCCTTTTTACCTATTCACTCTTCACTATTCACTGGTTTCTCCTGGATTTCAGGACTTTTTCGGTGGTTTGGATTTGTGATGGCTTCCCTCCCCTGGTAGTGTCAAAACGGCACTAAACTGGCTTGACCCAAACCGTGACCCATACGGAAGTTTGGATGGCAGGATGAACAGCTCCGCTGTTCTTAATGAGTCATGCATGGTATAGGATCAAACTCTACGGCAGACTAAATGATTCTATTCACTGCTTCCACCATACAACCGTTCTCTATAAAGCAACTCTCCATAAAAAAGGGCATTTTTATATTGGTAATAGTTGATATATACATCATATATATCCGAGCCTTCCTCTGCATTTGAATCATCATCTATGCTGGTTACCACCTTAGTTCCATTGTACAAGACAACATCCTCTGGGCTATACGACAAAGCCATAGCAACCTGGTTGGCAAGGCTAATGGAGAGAAATAGTACACAAGATAGTACAGGTGTCATAACTTTTGTCATAACACCTAAAATGCGCAATTTGAAACTTTTAAAAATAATCCGAATATTTATCCACAAGAGTGCAATTCCAATGCTTCCTATCCCCATATATATCAACGTCAGGCGGGGAATACTTCGCAATGTATCACCTGTCACTTTCTCTATGACAACCACAATTACGACACACAGCAAGACAATGATAAGAGGATATAACCCCCAAGACTTTTTGAGGATTTCTTTCATTTCGTTTCCACATTTAGGACACTTCATATTTCACACCCCCATAAATCTAATTTTTCATCATTATACCATATTTATTTATTGCCCTATCGCCATGAGGGCTTTTAGTCATCGCTCAGCCCTGCACCGTCCCCGCCAGCACACTTCCCATGGTCTGCGCCGCCTGCCGCTGGGCTGCGCTGGTGATGTGGGCGTAGGTGTCCAAGGTGAAGCCTGCAGAGAAGTGGCCCAGCATCCCGGACACCGTTTTCACGTCCACCCCATTTTGCAGTGCCAGGGTGGCGAAGGTGTGGCGCAAGTCGTGGAACCGCACTTTGGGTAGACCTGCCCGTTTCAGCACCCGGTGGAGCATATGCAGCACACTGTCCGGGGAAATGGGTCCGCCATTGGGGGACGGGAACACCCAAGGGCTATTGCCCACTTTTCTCCTCTGTTCTTTCAGAACGCTTACCGTATCCTCTGCCAATGGCAAGGTACGGTAGGCGTTCTTGGTTTTCAGGGGCGCTTCCACCACTTCCCCGTTGATCCGGGAGACTTGCCGACGTACCCGGAGGTCACCCCGTTCCAAATCAACATCTTCCCATTTCAGCCCCAGCAATTCTCCCCGCCGCAGGCCTGTGGCCAGTTCCAGGTAGTACAGCTCAAACACGCCGCTCTCCCTGGCCTCCCGGAAGAAGGAGGCCAGCTGCACCGTGGTCAGGGTTTTCATCTCCTGGTGCTCCACCCGGGGCAGGGCGCAGCCCTCCGCTGGATTGGTGAGGATGAGCCGCTGTTCTTGGGCCAGCTTTAGGGCAGAAGATAGAATTTGGTGGATGTTCCGCACCGTCTTGGCACTGAGGCCCTTGGGCTGTCCCTTGGCCTCCACCCGGTCTACCCTGCCTGTGGTCAGTAACTTCTTATAGAACTTCTGCAAGTCCAGAGAAGTGAGTTTTTCCAGCGGAATATCTCCGATGTTGGGGCGGATGTGGTTGTGAATGTACCCATGGTAAGTCTGATGGGATGAGGGCCGGACCTTGATCTTGGCATAGTCCTGGAACCACACCTCCATCCACTCCCCCACCGTGTATTTCCCCGCCTTGGTGATGTCCAGTGCTTGGGTTTCTCCGATGGCCCGTTTCAGCTTCTCCTTGACCTCTGCCTGAGTCTTGCCCAGCACATTCTTGTAGATGGCTTTCCCCGTCTCTGGGTCATGCCCTGCTGTGTATCGACCTTCCCAGCGTCCGTCTTTTCTCTTTCGGATGCTACCTTCGCCGTTGGCTCGTTTCCTAGCCATTCTCATTCACCTCACGATCCTGTTCTTCCCTTTGGATGTCATCCCACTCCAGTTCCTTGGCAATCCCCCACGCCAGCTTGAACCCAGCTTTGAAGCTGGCCAGAGAAGTCTCCTCCCGCAACAGGGTTTGTGCATCAACCAGTTGCATCAATTTACGCCGCTGAATCTTGTCCAGGCTGTCCCGCACTTCCCGGCGAGTCAGTTCAATTTCTTCCTTCAGTTCTGTAAAGTCTGGTTTTTGGAAGAATCTCTGATGTAGGGCACTCATGTAATCATTCATGGTGTATCGCCTCCTTTGCAGCAACACACAATACTCTAACCGGGGGAGGATAGCCATGGAAAACGTGCAGAGTTATCAGAACAGTAACAATTTGTCCTGTGCCTGATCTTTGTTAACGCTGTACTATTTTAGGGCTCCGCACATGAATGTGCGGAGCCCCTGGATTACACCATCTGCTGGCTGTCTTTGTGGTCTATAACAACTCTTTTTTCATCATACTGGGGGCATACTCTATATACCCATGTTTCGGATAGAAACAGTGGGATTCAAAGTACTCTTTGCCACCCAAATGGATGTGAGCTACGGTTTTCCCTTGTGCCTGCAAGTGTCTTTCAACGGTAGAAAGTAGACGTGTCCCAATACCTTGGTGCTTCCATGTGGCCTTAACATAGAGCCGATGCAGCTTCACTTCCGTTGTGCCTGGAATGGAGTTGTAGCCAATACAGCCAATCACTCGATCATCTTCATCAATTGCCAGCCAGAACATATCGCCCTTATCCAGATAGTTTCCCGTTATATCCAGCAAATCCTCGTTTAACCTAGGAACTCGGCCCAAAGCATTTTTTGCTTCTAGAACCATAAAGATCATGTCATCTGGATGTTGTTCTGCATAAGGAATGATGGTGTAGTCCTTATCACTGTCCTGTTGCATGACATCTCCTCCAGCTATACAAAGGCAAAATTGTATTGATATTCTATCAAAGCCTCGCAGCACCGACAAGCCCTGCACTCCCTACAGGAGGGTCTTTTATTTTTGTTTATGTGGCGCAAATCCTGAGCCATGAAACAGCCACAACCCCTGTAAATTCGTTGTGGCTCTAAGGGTGCGGGGAATCACGCCAGCCTTGGGCAATAATTTTTCCGTTTACAACGCCCTGTTTGACCCCTATGAAAATGCCCGCACTGCGGGCATTTGTGGCCGGAGAGGGGGCGGTCACGCCCCCTCTCCTTTCTCCTGCTATACTTTCGTCGACTGCCCACTGCCCCGAAAATCGGCCAAAATCCCCTCAAGAGGCCCTGCTGGGGCAGTTACCTTCCCCATCCACCAAGAGGCCACACATCGGCTCACAAGGGGCAAGGGGCGTGAAAGTTTTGCTGCCTCCTGAGTTGTAAACACGGCACTGTCATGGTACACTGGTTTCAGGCAATGCGGCCTATATCTCCCCTAGTATTCTATTTGTGACGAGGCCGTCTCCGCCTAACCCAATCCGCGACCTATACATAATCCAGATCAGACAGAATTAATTGAGAGGAGAATGTAATTTGGCTAAGTGTGCTGCCTGTGGTCGAAAAGGTCTGTTCTTAAAACTAAACAACCAAGGGCTATGCTCGCAATGTGAACTTGCAAAAAAAGAGTCCGCTCAGCAAGAAGAGCTGCGAAAGAAAGAGGAAATCCGACAAAAAAGAGAAGATTTTTTGAAACGCAAATTATTCCAAGCACAACAGGAACTAGACAACCTCCCACATCACAATATCGTGATTTCCGATGAAAAAAGAGTTCGACAAAAAGGATTTGAGGAAGTATCCTTCTCAAATATTACTCCAAAAGGCAAATACAACGAATTCGTTGTGTTCGACACAGAAACAACGGGTCTTGCTCCATTTAGAGACCGAATCGTTGAAATTGCCGCAATTCGCTTTGTTAATGGCTCTGCTATTGAAATATTCGAAACTTTAGTTAATCCAGGAAAGAATATTCCTGACGAAGTGTCCAGCATAAATCACATCACAAATGAGATGGTATTTAATGCTCCTACAATTTCTCAGGTTCTCCCTGCATTCGAGAGTTTTGTCGGTAGCAGCCCCTTAGTGGCCCACAACTTGGAATTTGACCTCAAATTTCTATATTATTCCGGTAGTTATATAACAAGGGATAAAAGAAAATACTTCGATACACTTGAGCAAGCAAAAAAGCTACTAAAGAAACCCAGAGTAAAATATGACCGAGAGTACGATATATGGGAAACAGATTATGAGAGCGACTATGACGTAGAAGATTACAAGCTGGAAACCCTTTGTGACTACTATAACATCATAATTCCCTATCAACATCGAGCTGCTTCGGACGCACTGGCAACAGGAAAACTATTTTTGAGTCTAGTTGATGAAAAACAAAACAAGTAACTACAGCGAAACGCCAAAAAGCCTTAAAACTTCGTTTTACCATCTTATTGACGACATTAAAACTGCTCCTACGATGCAGTAAAATCATTTTTCAGAACTTAACCTAGACATTTTCCTGTGCGAGAGCTTCAGCTCTAGCTGGTTGAGGGCTTCTTTGACGAGTCCGTCTCCGCCTGACCCAAACCGTGACCCATACGAGGTCTGGACTATGTGGATCCAACGAAATACACAGGGCCAAACAGCATACGCATTCCGAGAGAAAAGGGCTAAAAAGTCCCCAACGGGGTCAAAATCATCAACGATCCGCAGCTCATAACCCGGAGGTCGTAGGTAACCGTCAAACCTGGCGGCGGATTGCTGGAATGTAGCTACCGTGAGAAAATATCTCCATAATAGCGGATAGTATCGTAGAGTCTCGGAGACTGGAAGATACTATCCGAGACTGGAGATAGTTAT
>CALXDO010000075.1 GCA_944387075.1 uncultured Oscillospiraceae bacterium
TGCGGGAGTTTGTGCGGGAGGCCGCCCGGGAGGGCATCGACATCTTCCGGGTCTTCGACTCTCTCAACTGGATTCCCGGCATGGAGGTGGCCATGGAGGAGGTCCTGCGCCAGAACAAGGTGCTGGAAGCCACCATGTGCTATACCGGGGACATCCTGGACCCCAAGCGGGACAAGTATACCTTAAAATATTACGTGGACATGGCCAAGAAGTTGGAGCGCCGAGGGGCCCATACCCTGTGCATCAAGGATATGTCCGGCCTGCTCAAGCCCTATGCAGCCAAGAAGCTGATCTCCACCCTCAAACAGGAGGTGGGCCTGCCCATCCACCTGCACACCCATGACACCACCGGAAACCAGGTGGCCACCTACCTCATGGCCGCCGAGGCCGGGGTGGACATTGTGGACTGCGCCACCGCCTCCCTGTCCAGCCTCACCAGCCAGCCCTCGCTGTCTGCCGTGGTGGCAGCCCTGGATGGGCAGGAGCGGGACACTGGTCTGAATCTTCGGGACATCCAGCGGCTGGACAACTATTGGGCCGATGTGCGCCTGCGCTATGCCAGCTTCGATGAAGGTCTGAAGAGTCCCACCACTGACATCTATCGCTATGAGATTCCCGGTGGACAGTACACCAATCTGTATCCTCAGGTGGTGTCCTTAGGCCTTGGCCCCCGCTTTGAGGAAGTCAAAGAGATGTACAAGACGGTCAACGACATGTTGGGCGATTTGGTGAAGGTGACGCCCTCCTCCAAGATGGTGGGCGATCTGGCCATTTTCATGGTGCAAAACGACCTCACGCCGGAGAATATCCTGGAGCGGGGCAAGAGCCTATCCTTCCCCGACTCGGTGGTGAGCTACTTCAAGGGCATGATGGGGCAGCCTGCCTGGGGCTTCCAGCCCGAGGGCCTGCAAGAAGTAGTCCTCAAGGGCGAAAAGCCCATCACCTGCCGCCCCGGCGAGCTGCTGCCTCCCGTGGATTTCGAGGCCGTGCGGCAGGAGATGACCCGGTTCATGGAGCCCGAGTACATCAACCCCCGGGCCATGCTCTCCTACTGTCTCTTCCCCAAAGTGTATGAGGACTACCGCCGGCACCGTCAAGAGTACGGCTACATCACCCGCATGAGCAGCCATGTATTCTTCAACGGCATGGCCATTGGCGAGACCAACAAAATCAACATTGAGGACGGCAAAACCCTGGTTATCAAGTACCTGGGGTTGGGGGACCAGAACGATGACGGCACCCGTACCGTCAACTTTGAGCTCAACGGCACCCGCCGGGAAGTGGCGGTGCCCGACAAACAGGCCGAGGTCAAGGGCAAAGCGGTGGTCATGGCCGACCCCGAGGACAAGAGCCAGGTGGGCTCCTCCATCCCCGGTATGGTGTCCAAGGTGTCGATGAAGCCTGGAGACGCCGTGGAGGAAAACCAGGTAGTAGCGGTCATTGAGGCCATGAAGATGGAGACCTCAGTGGTGGCCCGCATGTCCGGTGTGGTGGATCAGGTCTACATCACAGAGGGCTCCAGCGTAAAGGCTGGCGAGCTGCTGATGACCATTAAAGTCAAGTAAAGATCCCGTATGTTCCTGGAGGAGATTCCAAGTTGGGAATCTCCTCCATATTTTTCCCATTCTTCGGTATATCGTTTCCACCTCCTGTCCAAAATAGCCGTGGAGGTGTTATTATGAACCAGAAACCGAATTTATGGAAAAGGGCCGTGGAATTTGTCACGGGAAAGGGATTTTATCTTGCGGTCCTGATGTGTGTGATGGTCATTGGCCTGTCTGCTTACTTCCTCATTCAGAGTGTACGAAGCAACATGCCCAAGCTGGCCGATGAAGTGGCGTCCGGAACCGCTTCCATCACCGTCACTCCCTCCCCCAAAATTGCCGCCATTCCTCGCCCCACTCTCACCCCTGCTCCCACGCCGTCCCCCACCGTACCACCCACCCCCGTCCCCTCTGCCGCCACCCAGGAGACCCTCTCTCAGTACTCCTGGCCTGTGAGCGGAACGGTGATCTCCTCCTTCTCGGTGGAGGTGCTCTCCTATGATGAGACCATGGGGGACTGGCGTACTCACGATGGCATCGACATCGCCTCATCCATGGGAACCCGGGTGCAGGCTACCGCCAAGGGCGTGGTCAGCGCGGTGTATGAGGATGATCTGATGGGAGTTACCGTGGTAGTGGATCATGGAAATGAACTGTTCAGCGTCTATGCCAACCTGGCGGACAATCCCCCGGTCGCGGTGGGCGATGCGGTGGCCTCTGACACCGTCATTGGAGAAATCGGCGACACTGCCACGGCAGAAAGCGGCAAAGAACCCCACCTGCACTTTGCCATGTACGAGGGCAACGACGCAATCAACCCCGAAACCTACTTGGGTCAATAAAAGGAACAGGGATGCACGAAAACCAAACTCGTGCATCCCTGTTTTTTAGCTTTCCATATGCCGTCCCAGGAAAGCCGCTGCGATTTGAGCCATTTTCTCCTCGCTCTCCCCCACTGGGACATCCCCGTGCAGCAGAAGCACGCTGCCCAACACATCCCCGTGGCTGACAATGGGGCATGCCAGTTCCACTGGATACCGGTTATCCCCATCCAGAAGAAAAACCCCTTCTCCATTCCCTTGGAATGGTTTTCTCTGCTCCATCACGGTCCCCAGCTGGGAGGACACGTTGCGCTCCAGCAGTTCTTTTCGAGGTGCCCCTCCGGAGGCGATGCAGCAGTCCCGGTCGGTGACCACCACCGGGACACTCATCACCCGGTACATAATCTCACACAACTCCGTGGCTAACTCGGTCATGTCCTCCAGCTGGGAGTATTTGCGAAAGATTACGCTGCCCTCCCGGTCCGTATAAATTTCCAGCGGGTCACCCTCTCGAATACGCATGGTTCGGCGGATTTCCTTGGGTATGACCACACGACCTAAGTCGTCAATTCTTCGCACAATGCCAGTTGCTTTCATCCTTTGCCACTCCTCTATCTTGGAAAAGTTACAGGTCTTACGAGAAATACCTGTTTTGTCCATTATTATGAGCAGTTTCCAGCGTGTTATGCAACTGGATGCCGTGGGATCGCTTTTGCATTTTGGGTTTTCTTATGTTATCATTTGACTGAGAGCGTGGTCCCCAAAAACAGAGGCATCTGGTGTTCCAGGTCCACCAGCAGATAGACGAAGGGGCGATCCAGGGAGACCTCACAAAACTTGTCGATCATGGGTGCTGACTCATTGCTAACCTCCACCACCGTGGCTGCTCCCGCCCGGGTTCCCTGCTCGGCCACCGAGATATAGGTCTTGTGGAGCACCCGATTGACGAACAAATTTCCACCGGCACAGGTGCCCAGCCCCGACAAATCCGCCTGGTCGCCATCAAAGGCCCGTGTGATCCCCATCTCCTCCAGGGCCTCGTTGAGCCCCGCTTCCATGCCCGATTCAAATTTTGGCATGGTAACTGACACAGGTGCATGGATTGCCTGATGAAGCAATTCTCGCAGGTGTTCCCCGGTAAGGGTGTTGACATATTCCTTCACCGACATTCCCTCATCCGGCAGTAGAGCCACAAAGGCATATTTACCCCCGGCGTAGGGTTTGATAAATCCCGTGGCCCACTCGTCCTGCAAAATGACATGCTCCATGCTGTGCATCATCTCCACCGACTGGGTCTGCCCCTGTTGGGTGGTAAAGGTTCCTTTCCACACATCCGCCTGGGTATAGACGCTCTCCCACTCCGCCTCAAAGGCCAGGGCGTTAACCAGATACATCACCGCATCGGGAGGAATTTCCTCCAGAATTTCCTCAATCATACCATGGGTTTCCTCTTCCACCCAGCGGTTGATGGCATTCACCGTGGATTGGTCAAAGGGCGCCTCATATACCCCAGCCCCATAATAATCGGCGTTGGTCTGGAGGAAGTCCCGGTTGACGGTGAAGTCCTCCTGTTGGGTAAACCAGATGGAGTTGGCCAGATATAAGACATCGTCCTGTTCTCCCATCAGGGTGTGTACCGCTTGGTTCAGGCGATCCACCGGAGCACCCAGAGTGTTCTCCATCTGCGCCAATGTCTCCCCCTTCGCTCCATTGGCCGTCATGGCCAGGGCGCACAGCACCGACAGAGGAGAAATCAAGGTATTTTTCTCTTCTTCCATGGTGTTTTGCAGCAGTCGCACCCCGAAATCCGCCAAATGGCTCCACTCATCTTCTGTGGTCAGGGTGGCAGTCAAGGGCTGAGGCTCCACCCCTTCCATCTGATCGGTCACCTTTGGCGCAGAGCAGCCGCTCAAAACCAGGCAGCAGGCCGCCAAGCCCCCTGCCGTCACACGCAGCATTCGTTTCATAGTCTGTTCCTCCTTTCCCTTTCATGTCTTCCACTGGGCAATGGGTGTCCAGTCCAGCTGGAAGGACACGTCACCCAGCCCGTCGATCCCGACCTTTCCCCCTTCACACAGGGCCAGTTGCACCGTCACCCCGTCCTGGTTTTCCAGGTAGAGGTATCCCTGGACCTGAGGGGCGGTGTCTCCGTCCCACTGGGCCGGGGCGGCGCACAGTTTCTCCACCCAGTCGTTGAGGTCGTTCAGGGAGGAAATGGTCGTGCCCTCCTCCATGGTTGGCCCCTGCATGGTGGCTCCGGTGACTTGGCCGGACAGGTGGAACACGTTTTCCAGCACATCGCCGCCGGTTTGCACCGTGATGTCGTTGTTGTTCCAATACAGCACCACTGTGCCATCTTCCCTGGTCATACACAGCAGATGGGTAGGGTCATAGCCGTTGACGGTGTAAAAATCGCCCCAGGCGGTGCCACTGCCCTCCACATATCCGCTCTCCGGGGTCCACTCGTCAATGCTGCCGTCCGCAGTGCCCAGCTTTTCCCCTACCAAGCCAGCACCGTTTTGGGTTTGGCCACATTCCACATAGATGCGGCCCTGGTGGATGAAAAAGGAGAGCATATCCGCCTCCACAGCTGCTTCTGCCCCAACATCCATGTCCAACGGCGGCACATACACCCCCGCACTTCCGTTTTCTATCTCCGTTTCCACTTGGTTTGGTTTCTCCGCACCGGATGAGCCATTGACCTGTTCCTGATTTTTCCATGGCTGTGCCACTATGATTCCAGCTATCACCAAGCACAGACAGGCTGCCAAAGACACCAGAGGCCACCGGCTCTTTTTCCTCCTCTGGCGCATACACTGAACCTCGTACAACAATTCCTCGTCCACCCGCTCCAAGGCATCTAAGATCTGTTCTCCACTCATAGGTCAAATCCCTCCTGTTTCAGGTATTCGTGCAGGTTCTTTCTCACACGGTACAGCGTGCTCTTGGCCTTGCTCTCGCTGACCGAGCAGTACCGCGCCACCTCTTTGAGGGAGTCAAAGTAGTAGTATCGCCCCAAAAACATAGCCCGGGCCTGGGGCTTTAACGTGCGGAGAAACTGGCTGATGGCCTGGGCCAACAGCTGACCGTCCAGCACCTGCTGGGGCTCATGCTGTGTCCCACAGCACTCCTCCAGTTCCTCCAGGCACAAGGAATAGGCATCCCCCTGCCGCTTTTGGCTGGCATGGTGGCGGTATACGTCAATGGCCCCATGGCGGGTGAGGCGGCCCAGATAGAGGGAGAGCTTGCTGGGCCGCTGGGGCGGCATGGATTGCCATGCCTTGAAGTAGGTGTCGTTGACCACCTCCTGGCTGTCCTGCGCATCATTTAAGATGTTGTAGGCAATTTTAGTTAGATAGGGGTGATATTTTCGCTGGCTCTGGGCAATGGCCTCCTGATCCCGCTGCCAATACAGCTCCACAATTTCTTTATCTTCCATGGGCCACTCCTCCTTTTACTCCCTCACCCTATATCCCGAAAACCCACAGTGTTGGTTGCATAATAATTTCATTTTCCTCGCTTTAACTTTTTCGTCTACACCTGCGTCTACCGACATGTAACATCGTATTTTGACGCTTCCATTCCGTGATTACAACCTGGAGGTATTCCTATGTCCGATCAGCCACGCCGCCGCAGGAGACGGCACCACAAGGTTTTCCCCATCAAAGCTATTATTTTGTGTCTGCTGGTGGCAGCGGCCTTCCTTCTCTGCCTGCTGTGCTTGCTCCGTTTTCTCACACAAGAGACCCAGGAGCAGCCACAAGCCAGCCCCACCCCCACCAGTTCCCTGGTTCCGTCCACGCCCTCTCCCAAACCTTCCGTCTCTCCTATCTACGATTTTTCCCTTCCGGTCCCAGAATCTGCCCCTGTGGACAAAAGTTATTTGGATGACGCTGTCTTCATTGGTGACTCTCGCACCGAAGGTCTGATCTTATATACAGGACTGACCAACACCACAGGATATACCTACAAGGGCCTCATGGTGGACACTGTATTCACCAAACCCATCATCAACCGAGATGGTCAAATGGTGACAGTGATCGACGCACTCAAATCCACCCAGTTTTCCAAGGTGTATATCATGCTGGGCATCAACGAACTGGGTTGGACTTACCCTGATTTGTTCATTGAAAAATACAAGGAAATTCTAAGAACCATCCGAGAAATCAACCCCGCTGCCCTTATTTATGTGCAAGAAATTCTTCCTGTCACCCAAGAGGTGTCCGACACCCACAGCTATATCAGCAATGCGAGAATTTCGGAGTATAACCAGATGCTCCGAAACATGGCGCAGGAGAACCAGGTCTACTACCTCCAGGTCTCTCAGGCCGTTGCCGACAGCAATGGGTGCCTTCCCGATGAAGCGGCCTCCGACGGCATTCACCTCTCCCCCACCTACTGTCGGAAGTGGCTGGACTACCTGCTCTGCCACACCGTAACTCCGTAACATGACATCACGGCAACGGAAAGGAATTCCTCCTATGGATACCCACAAAGATTCACCTCTGGCCTCCTTTATGCAAGAGGATCAGGAAAAACTGTATCGCATTGCCTATGCTCATGTGAAAAATCAGGAGAATGCCCTGGACCTGACACGCACGTTAATTGTCACGGCCCTGCAAGAGCAGTATGTGCTGTGCCCTCAAGCGTGTGTGTGCACTTGGTTCTACCGCATTCTGGTCAACGATTCTATGACCCATCTCCAAAAACCCCCCGGCCGCTGGCCGGGGGATTTTTTCGCATTATTTATTCTGAATATACTGGTCTATGGCGGCAGCGGCCTGTTTTCCCGCCCCCATGGCCAAAATGACGGTGGCGGCACCGGTGACGGCGTCACCGCCTGCGTACACGCCCTCCCGGCTGGTCAGGCCGTCGTCTCCGTTGGTGACGATGCAGCCGTGGCGGTTGGTCTCCAGGCCAGGGGTAGTGGAGCGGATAAGCGGGTTGGGGCTGGTACCGATGGACATAATCATGGTGTCCACCTCCAGCTGGAACTCACTGCCCTGCTTGACCACAGGACGGCGGCGCCCGGAAGCGTCCGGCTCGCCCAGCTCCATCTCCACGCAAGTCATGCCGCACACACGGCCATCCTCGTCCCCCAGCACCTCCACGGGGTTGGTGAGGGTCTTGAAGATGATGCCCTCTTCCTGGGCGTGCTCCACCTCTTCCTTTCGGGCGGGAAGCTCTTCCATGCCTCGGCGATAGACGATGTACACCTCTTCGGCCCCCATGCGCTTGGCGCAGCGGGCCGCATCCATGGCCACGTTGCCGCCGCCCACCACCGCCACCTTATGGCTGTGCATGATGGGGGTTTTACTGCCGGGCTGGTAAGCCTTCATCAGGTTGATGCGAGTCAGGTACTCGTTGGCGGAGTATACCCCCTTCAGACTCTCGCCGGGGATGCCCATAAAGCGAGGCAACCCGGCGCCGCTGGCGATGTACACCGCCTCAAAGCCATACTCACCCATGAGCTCGTCAATAGTCAGTACCTTGCCAATGACCATGTTGGTCTCGATGGTCACGCCCATGGCTTTCAGCCCGTCAATCTCCTGCTGCACAATGGCCTTGGGCAGACGGAACTCCGGGATGCCATACACCAGCACACCGCCGGCCAGATGCAAGGCCTCGTAGATGGTGACCTCATAGCCCAGTTTCGTCAAATCCCCCGCAGCGGTGAGGCCAGAGGGTCCTGCGCCGATGATGGCTACCTTGTGTCCGTTGGGCTGGGGCCGGGTGGGCGTCTCCTTGACGTGCTCCCGGTGCCAGTCCGCCACAAACCGCTCCAGACGGCCAATGCCCACGCTCTCGCCCTTGATGCCACGGACGCACTTGCCCTCACACTGGGTCTCCTGGGGACAGACCCGTCCGCACACGGCGGGCAGAGCACTGGAAGCGGAGAGCACCCGATAGGCCCCCTCGAAATCCTCCTCAGCCACCTTGCCGATGAAGGCTGGGATGTCGATACCCACCGGACAGCCGGTCTGACAGGGTTTGTTTTTGCAATTCAGGCAGCGCTTGGCCTCAGTCACGGCCATTTCTGGGGTGTAGCCCAGTGCTACTTCCTCAAAATTCCGGTTTCTCACCTGGGGCTCCTGGCTGGGCATGGGACACTTGCAGGGGTCCATATTGATCTGGTGGGCCATCTCACTGCACCTCCTTGTTGAGCAGGTTGCACGCGGCCTCCCGGGCGTGCGCTTCAAATTCCTTATATGTGGTGCCGCGGTGCATGGCCTCGTCAAAGTCCACCAAGTGCCCATCGAAATCCGGGCCGTCCACACAGGCAAACTTGGTCTCCCCGCCCACGGTAAGACGGCAGCCGCCACACATGCCGGTGCCATCAATCATGATGGGATTCATGGACACGGTAGTCTTGATGCCGTACTTCTCGGTGAGCTTGCACACAAATTTCATCATGATGAGGGGGCCAATGGCAATGACCTCATCGTACTGGTTGCCCGCCTGGATGAGGGCCTCCAAAGCGTTGGTCACCAGGCCCTTTTCGCCCCAGGTGCCGTCATCACTCATCTTAGCCATGTGGTCGGACACCGCCTCAAACTCCCGCTCCAGAATCACCAAATCCTTGGAGCGGAAGCCCACGATGCTGTGTACCTCAGCCCCCAGCTCGTGGAGCCGCTTGGCGGTGGGATAGGCGATGGCACAGCCCACGCCGCCGCCCACCACGGCCACCTTCTTCAGCCCATCTAGCTGGCTGGGACGGCCCAAGGGGCCCACAAAGTCATGGACCGACTCCCCAGCGTTGAGCTGGTTGAGCTCCATGGTGGTACCGCCGACAATCTGATAAATAATGGTCACCGTGCCGGCTTCCCGGTCAAAATCGGCGATGGTTAGAGGAATGCGCTCGGAGTCCTCAAAGGGGCGCACAATGATAAACTGGCCCGGCTGCGCCTTCTTGGCCACCAGTGGGGCCTCAATGACCATCTTGGTGACGGTGGGGTTCAGCGGGGTCTTTTCCGCAATTCTAAACATAACGATCTCCTTCCCTGGGGATTGGAACAAAATAAGGGGAGGGACTTCCCCCTCCCCTTATTTTACACACTAAAGGATTAAAAGTCAACGTCCAGGTCGTAATAGCAAGCACGCAGCAGCTTCTCCATGTCCGTCTGGTCAGGCTGACGGGGATTGGAGCCGGTGCAGGCATCGCCGATGGCGTTTTTGGCAATCTCAGGCAGCTTGGAGAGGAACTCCTCCTCACCCACAAAGCCAGTCTCGGCAATCACGCCGCCCTCGCCGTAGTGCTGGATGCACTGGGGGATCTTCAGCACGTCATTCATATGGCGCAGCTCAGCCACCAGAGCCTCCACCAGGGCCTTTGTGTCGCCACCCTCCAGGCCCATGAAGCGGGCAATCTCTGCATAACGCTGAGCTGCCTCCTCGTTCTTGGCGTTGTACTGGATGACCTTGGGCAGGTACATGGCATTGGCGGCTCCATGGATGATGTGGCCGCCCTCAAACACAGCACCAGTCTTGTGGGCCATGGAGTGGACAATGCCCAACAGCGCATTGGAGAAAGCCATACCAGCCAGGCACTGGGCGTTGTGCATCCGGTCGCGCGCCTCCATGTCGCCCTCGTAGGACTTCTTCAGGTCGTTGTGGATCATCTTGATGGCGTGCAGGGCCAGGGGATCGGTATAGTCACAGTGCGCGGTGGACACATAGGCCTCGATGGCGTGGGTCATAGCGTCCATGCCAGTGTGGGCAGTGAGCTTGGGAGGCATCTTCTCCGCCAGATCGGGGTCCACAATGGCCACATCAGGAGTGATGTTGAAGTCAGCCAGGGGATACTTAATGCCCTTGTCGTAGTCGGTGATGACCGAGAAGGCAGTTACCTCAGTGGCCGTACCAGAGGTCGAGGGGATGGCGCAGAAGTGGGCCTTCTGGCGCAGCGTGGGGAAGTTAAATGGAACAATCAAGTCCTCAAAGGTCACATCCGGATATTCATAGAACGCCCACATGGCCTTGGCTGCATCAATGGGGCTTCCGCCGCCAATGGCTACGATCCAATCCGGCTGGAACTGGCGCATGGCCTCGGCGCCCTTCATCACGGTGGTGACGCTGGGGTCCGGCTCCACGCCCTCAAAAATATGTACTTCCATGCCAGCTTCCTTCAACGCGTTCTCTACACGCTCCAGAAAGCCGAACCGCTTCATGCTGCCACCACCGGTGACCACAAAAGCCTTGGTGCCCTTCAGGTTCTTCAGCTCCTCAAGAGAGCCCTTACCATGATACAGGTCACGAGGAAGAGTAAAACGCATAATGATTACCTCCATGTGTGGGTTCTATCCATTCCCATGTCGGGATGGACGCTGTGGGCAGGTCCGTAGGGGGACCTCT
The DNA here is from genome assembly GCA_944387075.1 of uncultured Oscillospiraceae bacterium. Lineage (GTDB taxonomy): Bacteria > Bacillota > Clostridia > Oscillospirales > Oscillospiraceae > Enterenecus. The sequence continues at coordinate 10,718 of CALXDO010000075.1, forward strand.
GCCCTACAGTGGTGATTATACCACACACACCCCTGTTTTGGTAGCCTTGTTTTTGTATAAATTGTTAATTTTTATCCGGTAGGCGAGGTCACGTTTGCCATGCAAACGGCACCGCGCCCCCCTTTCCTGTCCACCGCTTATGTCCGTTTAGGCAGCAACCGTCTTTTTTCGAATCCTTCCTATGGCCTGGCACCACATATCAATGATCTTCCCTGTCACCTTTTCAAACACTAGGGCAAGGAAGATCGTGCCCAACAGCGAGAGAATCAGAAACATATATTTATGACTTTGGTTGAACCCAACGGATTGAAGGATGCTCATGGGGATTCTTTGCAAAATATACACACTAAATACATGGTTCCCAAACCAAGTAAGAACAGGATTGTCCAGGGATACTTTCATGGTAATCAGCAGCACCAACACCATAAAGGCAGCCGCCCACACTGTATAGCCTTCCACTCCATATGCCAATCTCTTGATATAGGCAGCACAATAAACAGCGGCAGACATCGCTACCACAGCAAAATACACCATCTCATTTTTCATAACGATCCGGTCAATCCATGGTTTCAACAGGGACCACCACACGCCGCCGGAAAACAGAATGATCGTGTTGTAGCAGTAGTCTGGCCGCCCCATGCGAATTTGCCACAGGACAAACAGCATGGACAGTATCGTCAACAGCACGGATCCCACATAGAGTACTTGGGTGCTGTTTTTCCATTTCAACAGGAAGAATGAAAGAAAAAAAGCTATGTACAGCCCGTATATGGCGAAAATATACCAATTGGAATTTCCTACCGTTGCCCATCCAATCATTGAGAGCAGAATCCTGGATGGCGAATATATGGTTCCCCTGGCATACGCCAAAACGAGATATAGGAATACGGCCACATTGAATTGAAAAAACAGCTTCCAAAACCGGCTGGTCATTACAAAGCGTACATATGGATACCCTTTTCTCTTCACGGATTCCATCATGCCGTACCCGGAATAGAAAAGGAACGTGGCCACAATCATCTGGCTCAGGTGTCCACGCAATGCGGCGTATACATGATCGTAGGTGCCATTCATCGAAAAATACTGGACTCCGTGGCTAAATACGACCAGAATTACAAACAGTCCATTGACCGCTGTGGTAGTGCGCTTTCCCAAATAATCTTGATGGAACTCTCCCTCTTTGAAAAAGGACAGGTATCGGAATACCACAAAGATTAAGATTAGAAGCAAGATGTCCATATAAGTTCTCCTTTTGTCTTTCATTCCACGAAACACACCCCAATCCTGCACAAACGCTGGGTTGGGGTGTGTCGATTTGATTCATTTTATCTTTCTGGCACGGAAATCTGTCGTTTTCCATCCAGCATCTCCTGATACCGGTCACAAATGCCCTGTACATCATCGCCAAACTCCACCTGGTGCCCCTTGTGCAGCCAGAGGATCTTGGTACACATTTCCCGCACCTGAACAATGGAGTGAGAAACCAAAATGGTGGTCGCTCCACTTCCAATGATCTCCTTCATCTTCTTTTCGCTTTTTTTCCGGAACGCGCCATCTCCCACCGACAGCACCTCATCCAGGATGAGAATGTCCGGCTGTACCAGACAGGCGATGGAGAAGGCCAGTCGGGATTTCATACCGGAAGAAAGCTGCTTAAAGGGCCGTTCTTCAAAGTCTTTCAAGTCCGCAAAGGCGATGATCTGATCGTACATCTCGTTCATGAACTTCCGGGTATAGCCCAGCATGGCCCCTCGTAGGTAGGTGTTTTCCTGCACCGTCAAATCTCCGTCGAATCCGCTGGCCAACTCCAAAAGCGCGGCAATGGTGCCCTCTCGCTTGACATATCCTTCTGTGGGCTCCATAATACCGGAAATTGCCTTGAGCAACGTGGACTTCCCCGCACCGTTGGTGCCGATGATGCCCAACATGTCCCCTTTTTCCAGGGTAAAGGTGACGTTTTTATCCGCCCAAAATTCCTTTACCTGGTATTTGCCCCGCAGGCGTCGGGTGATATACTCTTTGATACCGATGTCCTTAAAGTCCCCCGTCATATAGCGGATGGAGACACCGTTCACTTCCAAAATACTCATACGTCCCCTCCCTTACACATAGTACAGGAACTTGGTGTTGTACTTTTTATAGACCCACCCGCCAATCGCTAATACAAGAAGGGCGTAAAACAGAATCAAAACATGGTGCTGTAGGGTGGGTATGGTGCCATATAGGACAATTTTTCTCACATAGGAGATCATTGCATACACCGGATTCAAGTAAAAGAGCTTCTGGAACAGTGGAGAATACCCATCGGTGGTATAGAAGATGGCAGACATATACATCAGCAGCTGCGTAAACACGCCCCACAGATATTGGATGTCCCGGAAAAAGACGAACATGGCCGACAAGATCAATCCAACACCGATGTTAAACAGCACCAGACAGAGGATGGGATACACCAGCAAAATAAACTTCCAAGTAAAGGTGATTTGATCCAGAACGCAGAACACAAAGAACACACACAGGGTCAAACCAAAGTTGATGAGTGTTTGAATGTTTTTGGAGAACAGGAACAGGTATTTGGGGATATTCACCTTGGTGAAAATACTCGCGTTTCCCGTCAACGAGGTCATGCCCTGGCTGGTGGACTCGTTGAAGTAGGAGAACACCAGGTTGCCACAGAACAGATAGGTGGTATAGTGGTCCATACCACGACCGAAAAATTGGGTAAACACCAGGCGCAAAACCAGCAGCATCAGCAGCGGAGAGAGCACACTCCACGCCATGCCCAGCACTGTGCGCTTATACTTCTTTTTGAAGTCTCGCTTCACCAGTTCCTCAAAGAGGAACTGGTACCGTTTCATTTTTTGAATCATAACATTACTCCATATTACTTCAAATTGAGGTATTCTTATTGTTGATTCTCTCGCTCCAACTCCATGATGCGATCGTACACTCTTTGGCAATTGTTATGGTCACTGTAGGCAAAGAACTGGTCCACACGCTCTTTGTACTTCTGCTTCATCTGGCAACCGTTCTCCATATACTCAATGATACGGTCCACCGTGCCTTCCAGATCGTGCTCTACTTCTCCGAATCCATCCCGTTCGTAGTCAAAATAACCTTTTTGACACACATGGTCACCGCCAAAAAATTCATTGGCATCGAACTGCGTGTAGATGATCGGTTTCCTCAAATATGCAAAGTCATAGACCGCAGATGAGTAGTCGGATACCACCAGATTGCTCTGAGCGTACACATCTCGATACTGGGTGGAGACATCGAGAAATTCCACATGCTCGTTGCGCTCAAACAAGGACAGAGCCACCTGGAGATTCGGGTGGGGAAAGAATTTAATTGCGTACCCACACCGAGCCGCCGCCTGGATCAGGCGCTCATGATTGAGCAAAGCATTATAGAATCGGAACAAGGAACTTTCCTCAAACCCAGCTTTCAAAATCCACTGACCCGTGGCCCGGTCAATATGAGACATGACATATCGGCGCCATGTCGGCATGATTGTCACTTGTTTTTTCTCGTCCCGATACAGCCGGTCGTAGCGAGGCAATCCGGTCAGCCACACTTCTTTTTCTGTATAGAAATAGTTGGAGCCTGGCTCCAGAATCGAAGTATTCTCCGGTATGCTGCTGGTTATGAAGCCATAGAGATTCTTGTTGTATTTATTGAGCCAATCTCCCAAATTGTGTATGATGACTCCATGCTGGAGGAAAATGAACCGAACCTTGGCAAGAACATCGCGGTAGGAATTGCTGTATCCCGTAAATGGATTGTAAATTTCCACCTCGGCATGACTGGAAATCACATAGTCACTCAACAGCACCAGCAACTTGTGCTTAAAGGAGTCTGTGGCAACTACCTTTCCTATTTTCTTCAATTTCTTATAGTCTTCACACTTGCCATTGATGACGAAATAGGCACAAATTTCAGGATGGTTCTCACGTAAGAAGCGGTAAAGTGCCTCTCCATTATCCCCTGCTTTGGATGTACGATCAGAAATGATCCAGAGTGGTTTCCGTTTCCACCGTTTCAAAAATTTAAGGAGAATTCTAGCCATAACTGCTTTTCTCGCACCCAGATCATTGCCTTTCCATAATTCTTTGCAGAATTTTCTCTCCATCACGGCAGGTGTATCGCGGGTACATTTACGAATCAGAATTCGATTTTCCTCCAGCTGCAGCATCCAATTGTTCTGTACATCATACGAGTACTGGTATATGCCGCACACAGGGAGGAACGTTCCCTCACGGATGTCCGTTAATTCTATTTTTTTGGTGCCAACCCTTAGATACAGCTGAATCACATGCTCATCCATGGTCAACGGGATGCGAATCTTAAAAATATCCTGGCGATATACCGTTTTCCCCAAAGCCTTCCCGTCTTCCTTGTGCTGCATGTAACAAGCGGCATGCTCATTTCCATTGCACTCAGCTACAATTTCATAGGTATCATAGGGATTATAAAAGAGGCTTATGGTTCCCTCGATCTCGCATTGGTCTCCACCCAAACGGACGAACTCCAGTCTTGTTGGAAAGGAGGACATTTTATAGATCAGGCAGTTTCCACTCAACAAACCCATGTCCTGATCCAACTCTCGAAGCTTGAGATTGTCGCCATGTTTGAGCCGCAACGCAAAGATTTTGTGCTCCCGCACAATATTTCTCTGCTGACAGATAACCACATCATCAATGTAGCTCAACACCTGCTTCAAAAGATCCCAAAATTCAGATAACTCTTCCGAAGATAAGACCTTTTCTGGGATTGCCTTCAGCTTCAATCGCCATTGAATGTCGTACATAATGGTATTTTGCACAAAGAAGGGAACAAACTCCTCTGTCTTCATGCAGTATTCAATGACATGCAAGCTAAAATATTTTAGATAGTCATTATACCACGCCTTGCGCATGGTACTGGACTGAATGGCAGACTGTTCTCCCTCGCTTCGTCTGCGATAGAAGTACACCGCTTCCTGTACCATTCCCATTGTATGCTTATGCATCAACACCTTCTGAATCAGCTGGGCATCCTCTGCATACTTCAGTCTGTGGTCAAACTCCAACCCCTGAAGTGCTTCCCATTTGACAAATGAACTGGACAGACTCAGCTGCGGATTTTCCCACTCCGCATCCAGATCCACCACACGGGTCCCCAGGCTGAACTTATAGTTGAGGATATGATCTCCCGTCTGCCCATCAAAGAAACACATGGGAATGGCAATCAGGTCTGTCTCATCTTTGTGCTTCTGGTAAAAGGCATAGACATCCGCCAGGGTGTTCTCTGAGAGCTTGTCATCGGAGTCCAGAAAGTTCACCAACTCGCCCCGGACATGCTTGAGTCCCTCATTCCGGGCCGTGGAAACCCCCCCGTTCTCCTTGTGCACCACCACGATGTGATCCGGGTAGGCCTTTTGGTAGCTATCACAGATGGCTCCGCTGCCGTCGGTGGACCCATCATCCACCAAGATCAGCTGGATATGCTCCATGCCGAAGGTCTGGTGGATCACGCTTTCAATCATTTCCGCCAAAAACGCCTCCACGTTATACACGGCGGTTACAATGGAAATCTTATACTGCTGCTTCATTCCTAATTCTCTCCTGCATCCATTCTATCTTCCGTTTCTCACAAAGACTTCCCATGTTTGCACTTATACAGCCAGTTGAACATCTGAGCCAAGCGGAACGACCACCATGTGGTATAGGGAGTCAAGCGGAGCACAGCTCGTCCGGTAGGCCCCAGCTTCATGTAATCCAGCGCAGATTGGTAGTGTTGGGCCGCAAACTGGGACATCTCCTTCAGGTCCTCCCGGTACTGCACCCGCACCGATCTTGGATTGTTGTAGTACACACACCAGGCGTTGATGGAAGAGGCCACGCACTGAGCCTCCAGCAAATTCCGGAACTGGGGCCAATCCTCCCCCATCTCCTTCAGGCGCAGACGGGCAGCCGCATAGTGGTTGACCTTGTTTCCCAGAGAGTGGTCGCTGACAATGCTGGTAGGCCGCTGGAAATAGTGATATTTGGACTGAGGCAGCCACACCATCCGCTGTATCCGCTCAAACAAACGGTGCATGATGGCAATGTCCTCATAGGTGCGCCGCTGCCAAAATTGCAGTTCCTCAAAGATAGACCGTTTCCACACCTTGTCCCAGAGCAGATTTTGCATATCATCATTGAGCAGCAGATAGTACATGGCCTCTTCGGTGTTGAGAATGCGCATCTCCTCCCAGCTTCTCTCCTTGATATGGTCTTCGTATTCCTCCGTCCGTCCGCACATAACCACATCGGCTTGCTGGCTGAGTGCTGCATCCATAAGGTAGCTGTACATATCCGGGTCCACCCAGTCATCCGGGTCCACCCAGCCGATCCATTCCCCCTTGACTTGGGCCAGCCCTGCATTTCGGGCCGAGGACACGCCGCCGTTTTCCTTATGGATCACCTGTACCCTGGCATCCTTCTGGGCATAACGGTCACAGATGGCTCCACACCCATCGGGAGATCCATCATCCACCAAAATCAGTTGAAAATTCTCATAGGTTTGGGCCAAAACACTGTCCAAACACCGCTCCAAATAGTCCTCCACTTTGTAAACGGGAATGATGATCGATAACAAAGGTTGGCTCATGCTTCCCCCTCCAGATAGGTTTCTTCTATGAAGTGTGCCACGTCCTCCACGGAAAATCCAGCGCTTTGCAGTGCTTGCAGGTAATCTCCATGTTGCTTTTTACTCTCCAAAAGCTTGACTGCCCACGCCTTGGCCCCCTCCTCCAGAGGCAACTGCACCGCCGTCGGCGTTACAAAGGCCTCGGGGGGCATATGCTGGGAACTCACCAATGGCAGACCGTTGGCCTGGGCCTCGACGGCCACAATGGCCAGTCCTTCAAACAGGCTGGGAAAAGCAAACACGTCCATGGCACACATCAGCTGTTCCGGACTGGGCGTGGTGCCGTAAAAGATCACATGGTCGGAAAGACCCAGCTGCTGCACCTTGGACTCCAGTTTCTCCCGATCTTCTCCGGCGCCCACCAACAACAAAACGGTTTTGGGCTCCAGCACCACCAATTCTCGGGTCACGTCCAGCAGAAACGTCTGATTTTTCTGCTGACACAGTCTACCGATGTGGCCCACCACAAAGGCGTTTTCCACATGCAGCTGCGTCCTCACTTCTTCCCGCACCGACGGGGAAAAAGCAAACCGCTCCAACTCAACGCCATTTGGAATGAAGCGGTACGGCAGCATTTGAAGCGCCTGTGGGGAGAACAAAAACCGCGCCGCCTCTCCAGAGCAAGCCCACAGCCGGGTGGCATCCATGGAGTATCGGCTACGCCCCAGACGATGGAGCATCATCTTCAAGCACTTGGTCTTGCTCTTTCGCAGTGCCGTATTGTGGCTGTGCACAATACGGCAGGGCACCCCGGCCTTCTTGGCCAAATGCACATAGGAGAGGGAGAGACCTTGGAACAGGTTGAAATGAATCACATCATACTGCTCTCTCTCCATCCGCTCCCAAAACATCTTCTGGTTGCGCTGTATCTGGCGGGTGCTGCCAGACAGCTGGTAAAACGAAACCCCCAGTTCTTGCAGACGCTGGGTGAAAATGCTCTCTTTCATGGCACAGGCCACAATGTCCACCTGCATGCGGCTCAAGTCCATATGTTCAAGAATCCGTGAGAGAAACGCCTCAATTCCTCCCGATTCCCACGTTTCACAGAAGCAACAAACCTTTCTGCATGGTTCCATATCCATCTCAACCTCTACGAACAATTTCCATAACGCGCAGAAAAATAGAAAGAAGCTGGCGGGACGCGCCAGCTTCCTTTTGTCCTCGCTGGTGTTTATCCAACGGATTATACCAGATATAGCTCACCTTTTCAATACTTTTCCCAGGGTCTTTTCCCACACCTGGGACCAAATTTCCCGTACCATGCGTTCCCCCATCATCAACAGGAGAACCCCATAGGCCGAGAAAAAAAGTACCGCAGAGGCTATCAGCACCACCAGGGGGTGCTGATTACTTCCCAGCAGCCACCATGCCGCAGCGGTGCCCCCACCAACAGCCACCGCTGTTTTGAGGTATGGAATCTGCCCCAGGGCCGGAAGAATCTCCCCCCTCAGGGCAATGACCTGCACCACCAGCACCGCCACTTCCGCCAGCACTGTGCCCATGGCGGCACCTGCCGCCCCCATCCGGGGGATGAGCATGGAGTTGGCCGCAATGTTCACCGCAGCCCCTGCAAGTTCCGAATATAGCACCTGCTTTTCCCGCCCGGTGGGCACCAGGATTTGAATGCCCATGATGTTGGTCAGCCCAATGAGCACCAAGGTGGGCATGATGAGCTGCATGGGCAGAATGGAGGCCTCAAAGGCCTTCCCTGACAGCAGATAAATGGATGGGCGGGCAAAGAGAATGAAATAGAGACACAAGGGCACGGAAACGAGAAAAACAAACCGCAGCGCCCGCTCCGTCACCTGAGCAAAGGCCTTCTTCTCTCCCCGCTCCACATAGTAGGACACCCGAGGCAGCAGCACCGTGCCCAGAGAGGCCACCACGCCCACCAGGATGTTCTTGATCTTCACCGCCGCGTCATAATAGCCGTTTTCCGTGGTGCCCTTGAGAAACCCCAGCATCACATTGTCCATGTTGGTGTACACCGTGGTGGCTATGGACATGGCAAAGAACACAAAGATGGGGCGGAGGTGGCGGCGGAAGTGATAGTCCCCCACCGGTCGGACATCCACCAACCACTTCAGATTGATGAGGTTGAGCACATTGGAGCCCACCGAGGCAAAAATGGTGATGCCACCGTAGATGACATAATCCCCTTCCTCCCGGATGAGGAGGAACATCCCCACCAGGGCGATGAACTTGAACAACACCGAGCGCAGGGTGATATACCGGTACTGCTCCATGCCCTTGTACAGCCACTCGGCCCCAATGCTGTTGAAGAGAATCATGGTACTCATCACCAGATACAGCGTCTTTTCCTCCCGCAGCTGCGGCACTGCCTGAAGGGTGAGGAAAAAGGCCAGGTAGGAGAGCACACAGGTAATCAGGTTGATGACCAGGATCTCCTGGGTCACCCGGGACAACTCCTCCCGGTTGTCCCGCACCTTGGCACAGGCACGGATGCCATAGGTGGGAATGCCCAATTGGGCAAACATGGAGAAATAGGTGACCACTGAGTTGGCAAAGGACACCGTGCCAATCCCATGGGGCCCCAAAATTTTGGTCACATAGGGATAGGTGATGATGGGAAAGATCATGGCAGACACCGTGAGGATGCTGTTCATGACAAAATTAAACTTAACGGACTGAATTTTGGCCATAATTACCTCTTTCTCTCTAGCCATTTGGGACACGCATACAGAATGGGGGCAGCGGCAAAGAGAATAAGGTTGAGGTGTATCTCCAGCAGCCTTGGCTCAATGAAGCAGCACACCAACACGGCCAGATAGAGAAAACAGTGGTTCCAATCCCCCTGCTTGTACAGGCGTTTGCCCAACCACACCAACAGGATCAGCACCGCCACGGAGAACAGGACACCGTAGTTAAACAGGGTCAAAGAGTAGGAAGAATCCACAAAATTGTAACGCTCCGCAATAGTCTCCCAGTCCACATGTCCGCCATACCCCACCCACTGGATGGAATTGCCCAGCAAGTGAATGCCATAATCCGCAGCAGCCTTAGCGGTAAGGCGGATGCGGTCGGAGAGCAGTCGGTTGAACAGTTGGGCCGGTTCGCCTGGATAGCGTATACACAGTGCCGCCAAAATCACGCTGAGATACAGCGCACCATACTCGTACCCGTGGCGCACCACCCGGCACACCACCTGAACCCAACGTTTTTCCCCCATGTGATGGGCCCATTTCTCCCATCGGGAACGTTGGCCCAGCACCATCTCCACCACAATCACCACGCAGGAGAGCAGAAAGCCATTGCGGGCGTCGGTGAGGTAGTACAGCCCCCCGATGAGGGCCAGCAGCACCACTCCGGACACCAGAGAAATTCCCTTCTTGCACCGCCACATGGCGCACACCAGCAGGAAGAAGAAGTAGGTCATAACCACCGTGGGATAAGTAAAGCCCAGGGAGTGGCGCACCGTGGCGTCCTCTCGGACGTAGGTCAGGTCGGGTAGGTTTCCGCTCAGGGTCAAGAGGAACACAAATACCAGAACCACCACCTGAACAAGAAGGGCAACTCCAAAGATATGCTCCAACTCCACCCCTTTGGATGCCAGCAGCAACGCCAGCACAAACAACGGCAAGGTATCCCCAGAGGTCCACACCACCAGCAGCACCAGCACGCCCATCAAAGCGTACTTCACCCCGCAGCCCATTGCCTCCCGGGTAAGTGCCCATCCTCCCTCTTTCTTCCGACACAAGAGGGCAAAATCCCACAGAATTTTCACCCCTGCCAGTGCAAAGGACAGGTATCGAGCCAGGGTGAGCACTTTGGCCGCTGCTCCCAGCTCGGTCACCATGGTGAATTGTAGCGTTGTTGCCACCAGATAGAGGAGAAACGCGCACCAGAACAGACATTGGCGCAGCACATCGCTTGTTTTCATTCTGTCACCTCGTCCTTGGGTTTCTGATGTCTGCGCAGGGCTCGGCAGAGCATATCCCCCCGACGCAGCCGTTCCCCCATGTCAGCCGCCCCCTGGCACAGCGCAGCATACTCTTCTCTGCTCATGTGTTGCAGCCGCCGGGGCAGTTCCTCCAGGCTGCGCACAGCAATCCCCAGATGGTGCTCCACCACATAGTCGGCAATGGCAGACTGATCCCACACAATCACCGGAAGGCCGCAGGCCAGATAGAGTGACGTCTTGTGGGGGTTATTATACTTTAGGTAGTGCCCGAATACCCCGGAACAGCTCTCCACCTGGTCTCCATCCCACACCAAGCCGAAACCACCCCGCAGCACCTGGGGAAGCTGCTCCGGGGGATACTGTCCACAGTATTTCACCCCTGCCTGGGGAGCTCCATCTTGATGGTTTGGGCCATAGAGGCGAAAGCGGACCTTGGAGTCCAGCTGATCCAGCCGGTATACATATCCCGCCTTGTCTCGCATCAGGTTGCCCGCCACCACCACTTCGCAGGGATCTCCCGTGTTGCAAGCTGTGGGTTCTCCGTCCATCAGATAGTCAAACATCCCCAGGGTTCGGATGTCTTTGTCTCCGTACCCATCCTCGCACAGATGCTCTGCCATCACTTGGTTGTGGGCAATGAGCACATCTGCTGTGTCCAGGAATTGACGCTCCCCATTGCCCTCAACCCCCCGCAGGCTGTCCAGGTCATGAAGGAGAAAAATCAGTTGTACCCCCTTCTTCTTCATGTCCCGCAGAAAAGGGATGGCCAGGCGGCTCACCTTGGGGTACATATCCAGGGGGTACTGTACCAGCAGCGTGTCCCCTGGGGACAGCTGCCGGGACACCCACCGCCAGTCCATCCAGGTCACCGCCGCCATTTTCAGCTTATCCAAAGTCCCCTTGCCCTGGCTGCGGTGGACGGGCAGAGCCGTCCAGCCCTGGGCGGTCAAAATCGTTCCCACGTCGTTGCGGGCCTTGGAGCCTGCGTGGAACTCGTGGGAGTCCCGCTCCACGATGCAGAATTGTCTCATGTTTCCTCCTCTGTCAGCAGCCCTTGCAGCCGCCGCACCTGACTGTTGATGTCATAGGGGGAGTGGGCAAACCGCTCCTGATCCACACGCCCCGCCGGGCAGGCCCTTTGTACCACACACTCCGCCCACGTCTGGGGCGTGTCCTGAAGGGAAAGACGGTACAGGTTTTGGTTGACCTGTATCTCTGGGACGATGGCATCGGACACCACGCAGGGCAACCCGTTGGCCTGGGCCTCCAGCAGGGCCATGGGCAGTCCTTCAAACCGCGAGGGGAAGAGAAACACGTCCATGGCCTGGTAGAGCCGGGCAGTGTCCGAGCGGACTCCCAGAAACTCCACCCGATCCTCCAGCCCCAGGGTACGCGCCTTCTCCTTCATGGACTCCAGGTCCTCTCCCTGGCCCACCAGCAGCGCCTTCACCGGCTGTCCCATTTGGGCCAACTGGGCCACCACGTCCAGAACAAAGCTCTGGTTTTTCTGAAAATGGAATCGACCCACATGTCCCACCACCAGGGCGTTTTCACAGCCCAGCTGGCGGCGGTACTCCTCCCGCACCTGGGGGTTGGGAGCAAAGGGAGCGGGGTCGATGGCGTTGCAGATGAGCTGATAGTGGGGCAGGGCACGGGGCTCCGCTCCGAAAAACCAAGAGCAAGCCTCATCCGAGCAAGACCAAAAATCCGTGGCAACCTTCCGCACCACCCGGCGGTTATACCGGTGCAAAAGTCCACGGAGAAAGCTGTCCCCATTGGCAGCGTTGTGACAATGGATGATCCGCTTGGGAATCCCATATTTTTTCGCCGCTTTCAGATAGTCAATGTTGGCCAGGCTGCACACATTGACCCAGATGGCACAGTATTCTCTGGCGTGGGTTGCCATAAAGGCATCCAGCGCCTGAGAAAAGGCCCGCCGCCCGTCCCGCCGGGCAGGTATCTTGTAGATGATACCCCCCAGGGCACAAATCTCATCCTCATAGGCCACCGTCTGGGAATTGCACAGGAAATCAAATTGCACCTGGCAGCGGTCCATGGCCCGATAGTAATTCATGATGACGCTCTCCACCCCGCCGGGGTTTTCCGTCATACCAAATACCAATACCTTCTTCATGGTCTCGTCCTTTACTTCCCGGCGTATCTGCGAAACTGCCAATGCCGAACCTTGGCAATGAGGTAGACGCCAAAATCGAATCGCGTGCGCAGACACAGCAGGGTGATTTTCCGGGTCGTGGAAAAGTCTCCATAGTGAATGTACCGCAACGCCTTTTTAAACAGCGGCTGCTGCACCATTTGGCGGAAGGCTCTGCGCTGCGCCCTGCCCTTCTGCCCATTGTCCGGGTGAAAGGAGTCATTGACCGCGATGAGCAGCAAATGGTAGAGCACACAGCTGTCATAGGCGTCCCGGCAGTACTCCCGGTCTCCCATCTGCTCCAGGTCCTCCCGGATGGCCTCCATGGAGCGGATATAGCGCTGAGCGTAGTCGGGGCGGTAGCGGCGCACCGCCGAGCCGCTGTTGAACCAGTAGTGATACATGGCCTGAGGCAGATAGGAGATGCGCTGTGCCCCACAGGCCGCCCGGAACATAAACTCTGCATCCTCCGCCGCGGATAGTTCCTCCCGGAACCGCAAAGTAAGCCGCTCCAGCATTTCCCGACGAAACAGCTTGGCGGTGACAAAGCCCGCTCCGGTCTGGGGCTTGAGCACGTCGCATTCAAACCGGCGTTTCTCCTCCCCACCCAAACGGGCCGCTTTCTCCATGTAACTGCGGGGCTGAGACACCGTGCCGTACTCCATCACATGCTCGGTCATGACGATGTCCGCCTGGTGGTTCTCCCCTTCCTCCACCTGTTGGGCCAACAGGTCTGGGTCAATCCAGTCGTCGGAATCCACAAAGGCAACCCAGGTCCCCCGGGCGTGGTTCATTCCCAAATTACGGGCCGCAGAGACCCCTTTATGGGGCTGTTCCAGCACCTGAATGGGGAGTTTCCCTTCGTACTCCTTCACCACAGGCAGATAGCTCTGTGCCGGCTCGTCAAATACCAGCAGTACCTCAACCCCTTCCAGCGTCTGGGCCTTCAAGCTATCCAGACACCGCCGCAGCAGTTCCAGGGGCACCTGATATACCGGCACCACCACGCTGACTTGTATATTTTTCTCTTCCATCCTAGTTCTCCATATGTCAATTCAAAAGCTGGAGTCGTACTTTTTGCCGGAAAATTTCGCCCGCAAGAAGGAGGTTCCCTTCCGCCACCAGTTCACCGGCTCGGTGGATACCACCGGCAGCTCCTTGTACTCATACCCCTGGGTCTCCAACCACACATCCAGCAGCAGCTCACTGACCCGCCCAAAAAGACGAGCCTGGAAGGGGTCCAAACTCTGGTAATCCACCCGCTGCTCCAGCTGCTCCAAAATGGGGAACAGCCATGCACAGTAGGAATCACACGCCTCCCTGGACATGACAAACATGTTGAACATATGGCCCCACGTGTGCTTCATCACCCGGTCGAAAGCGGCCAGATAGAGGGGGCACTGCTCCTGGATGATCTCTCGGGTTCTATCCAAGTGTTCCCGATTGTGGGTGTGGACATAATGGGAGTAGAGGCTTTCAATGTAGTACCGACGTTTCCGGGGCAGCAGCACATCCCACTGCGCCAGCAACTTCTCCAGCTCCTCCTGGGTCAAAATCCGCTCCCAGGGATTTTTGCTCTTGTGACTTCCACCAAAGTGGCGGCGGTAGTGCACCAGCCCTTTGTAATCCGAAGTATTGTTTTTCCACAGCCAATAAAGGCCAGTCAGTTCACAGTAATATGGGTTTTTCCGGGAAATATTCTCTCCTGTGTCATCTCCAGCGAATCCAATGCTCTCCTTCCCCGCCTTGCCCACCTGGAGGGGCAAATAACAGGGGTCCTGGGGCATCTGGTAGGGCTTATGAGCGGCAACTACAATGGTACACGTCATGCCTGCATCCGCCCCCACAGATTCATGGCAGATTCTATCACCTTGTCCATGTCATAATACTTGTACTCGCCCAGCCGTCCGCCGAAGATGACGTGGCTTTCCTGCGCCGCTTTCTGGGCATACTGCTGGTAGAGAGCCTGGTTTTTCTCGTCGTTGACCGGATAATAAGGCTCCATCCCCTCCTGCCAATCGGTGGAATATTCCCTAGAGATGACAGTTTTGGGCTGGGTGCCAAACTCAAAGTGCTTGTGCTCAATGATACGGGTGTATGGGGTCTCCCGGTCGGTGTAGTTGACCACGGCCACGCCCTGGTAGTTGTCCGTGTCCAGTACCTCGGTTTCAAAGCGGACGGTGCGGTACTCCAGCTTGCCGAAGCAGTAGTCATAGTAGGCGTCAATGGCACCGGTGTAGATGATGGTCTCCCCCATGGCCTCATACTTGGCCCGATTCTGGAGGAAGTCCACCCCCAGCTCCACATCCGCCCCTTCAAAGAGCTTGTCCACCAGCACATTGTAGCCCCCGATGGGAATGCCCTGGTAGGCGTCGTTGAAGTAGTTGTTGTCGTAGGTAAAGCGCACCGGCAGACGCTTGATGATGAAGCTGGGCAGCTCCTTGCAGTCCCGGCCCCACTGCTTTTCCGTGTAGCCCTTGACCAGCTTTTGATAGATGTCTGTGCCCACCAGGCTGATGGCCTGCTCCTCCAGGTTGCGGGGCTCTCCCTGGATGAGTGCACGCTGCGCGTCAATCTTTTCCTTGGCCTCCTGAGGGGTTCGCACGCCCCACATTTTGCTGAACGTGTTCATGTTAAAGGGCATGTTGTAAATTTCCCCCTTGTAGTTGGCAATGGGGGAGTTAGTATAGCGATTGAACTCCACCAGAGAGTTGACAAAGTTCCACACCTTCTTGTTGCTGGTGTGGAAGATATGGGCACCGTACTTGTGGACGTGGATACCCTCCACGTCCTCACAGTACACATTGCCGCCCATATGGTCCCGCCGCTCCAGCACCAGGCACTTCTTGCCCTGCTGGCGAGCCAGATAGTTGATGACGCCGGAGAACAGTCCGCCGCCCACCAAGATGTAGTCATACTGTTTCATGCGTGATACACTCCTATTTTGCTCCAACTTTTTTGAAGATGACAACCACAGTTTTCAACAGGATTTTGGCATCCAGCTGCAAGTTCCAGTTGTCGATATACTCCACGTCCAGGCGCACCACTTCCTCGAAGTCCTCGATGTCGCTTCGTCCGCTCACCTGCCACAGGCCGGTAAGGCCCGGCTTCATGCTCAGTCTGCGCTTGTGCCGGGGTTCGTAGTGCTTAAACTCCTCCACCGTGGGAGGCCGGGTGCCCACCAGGCTCATTTCTCCTTTGAGAATGTTCCAGAACTGGGGCAATTCGTCAATGCTGGTGGACCGGATAAACTTGCCCACCTTCGTTACGCGGGGGTCGTCGGTCATCTTGAACATCTGACCCTTCATCTCGTTTTGATCCATCAGTTCCGCCTTACGTGCCTCCGCATCTTGATACATGGAGCGGAATTTATAAATGTAGAAATAACGTCCATTCTTCCCCACCCGCTTCTGACGGAACAGCGCCGGGCCGGGCGATTCCAGCTTGATGGCGGGAACCACAAAAATGGACACCACGGCGGTGATAACCAGTCCCACCAGAGCGCCCAAAATATCAATGACCCGCTTCATCAGCAGCTTGTTATAATCGAAAAAGCGGGGCGCAAAGCTGACCACCGGCACATCGCCCAGCATGTCAATGCACCGGCTGTATCCCTCTTTTCCCTCCAGCATGTTAATGTTGAGCTTGACGGGAATGCCCATCTCCTCAAAGCCCTCAATATACTCCCCCAGCGATTGACCGCTGGCATAGGGTACATTTATGTAGACCACATCCACCACTTCCCGGCGTGGGTCCTCCATCAGGTCCTCCAACGCGGCCACCACCGGGTAGCCCTCAACCTTCCTTCCACGCATATCCTGGTCCACAATGGCGATGCGCAGGGTCATACGCTCCAGTTCCTCTCCACTTTTCAGCTGGGCCAGAATATCCTCCACCCGATCCCAGGTGGTCACCAGATACATGTGCTGCTTTTCTCCCATAGCCCGGCGCTTCCTGGCGATTTTTTTCACCAACATATGCCCCAGGCACATGAGAATCATGTTGCTCAGCACCGTCACCGCCCACACGGTACGGGTTAGGTACTCCAGCTTGTGCGCGGCGAAGAACACCAGGGCGATGACCCCGGCCACAAAGGCGCTGACTTTTACGATATATACCAGTTCTTCATATCCGTCCCGGCGCCCAAAGTCCTGGTTGGCGTTAAAAAAGACGTAAACGCAAAAGTATGTGACCAAAACCAACCATAGATTGGCAATCACCCCATTCATGGTGGGATTCACAGGGTCCGGCCGAAACTCCAGCCGCACCATACTGGCAAATAAAAATGCCGCAACCAGGCAGATTGCATCCACCAAGATGAGCAGAGAATTTTGAAACTTCTGCTTTTGCTGAAACACTGCAGAACCTCCTCGTGACATGTCTTTCTCATGTATTGACCATCATCATACCACATTCCATTTCGTTCTACAACCAATGAATGTTTCTATATCGTAATTCTTAAGATTCTCTTGAAATCAACCGCTTCACTCTTTCCTTCTCACGTAACCCGTGATATAATACACGGCGTATTACAATTCTTGCAAAATCCTCCGGTTTATCACGATTTTACCTCCAGGGAGCGTTGACTATGGGACGTATTCTGTTTGTGGCATCCACGTTTTCTCACATCCGAAACTTTCACCGCCCGTACCTGAGCGCCTTCGCAGAGCGCGGCTGGCAGGTGGATGTGGCCTGTGGAGGGAGTTCCATGAACATTCCGGAAGCCCATCATCTTTATCCCATTTCTCTGGAAAAAAGTATGACCTCTCCCCGCAACTGGACGGCAACCCGACAGCTGCGCCGCTTGATGCGAGAAAACCGGTATGACCTCATCAGCTGCCACACCGCCCTGGCTTCTTTTTTTGCTCGGCTGGCGGTAATGGGACTCTCCCACCGTCCTCAAGTGGCATGCACCTGTCATGGGTATCTGTTCGACCAGAACACCCCTGCTCTCAAACGGCTGGTACTCAGTGCAGCGGAGCGACTCACCGCGCCGGTCACTGACCTTCTCATGACCATGAACCAATGGGACACCCAATACGCCGTTGCCCACAAGCTGGGCAAGCAGGTGGTGTACATCCCCGGCATGGGTCTGGATCCCCGAAAACTGCCCAGTGCAACGCCCCAGCAAGTCCAGCAGCTGCGCCAGGAACTGGAACTCCCCCCCGATGCCTTTGTACTGCTCTTTGCCGGCGAGTTTTCCCCCCGCAAAAGCCAATCTGTTCTCTTGCATGCCCTCTCTCAGCTTCCGCAGAAAGTATATCTGCTCCTCCCTGGTCAAGGCAGCGAGCTGGACGCGTGCAAGCATCTGGCCCAATCTTTGGGCGTTGCCGGCCGTGTGCGGTTTCCCGGACAGGTTTCGGACATGTCGGTGTGGTATGCCGCATGCGACGTGGTGGTGTCTGCCAGCCGCAGCGAGGGGCTGCCCTTCAATCTCATGGAAGCTATGTTCTATGCACGCCCCATCGTGGCCAGTGACGTGAAGGGCCATCATGATCTTCTGGCCCAGCCGCAGGCGGGCCTGCTCTACCGCTATGGGGACGCCACTCCGTGTGCCCGCCACATCGTGCATCTCATGACACAACCAGAGGATGCCCAGCGGTTGGCCCATGCTGCCCAACAGGCCGTTACCCCCTATCTTCTCCCCCAGGTGAAGGAACTCATCATGGATCACTATTGGGACCTCATCTCCCAGAAAGGGACTTTGACGCTATGATTAAGGAAAACCAACGCACCTTAAATTACATCAACATCGCCCTGGATGCCATCCTCATTTTTCTCTCTATGCCCGTTGCTTACGCAGCGCGGTTTCTTCTTTTCCCCTTTGATGACCGCGGCATTACCCTACCCTACTACCTGATTCTCACCTTGTTCCTGCTGCCCATCTTTCTGCTCACGCTGGCGGCGCTGAACCTCTACGAGTCTCAACGCTCCCGACGACTCTATTGGGAAGTAGGACGGCTGTTTTGGGCCTGTACCATCAACTTTGTGGTGCTGCAAACCATTCTCTTCCTCATCAAGCAGTTCTATTTTTCCCGTCTGACCTTTGTTCTTTACTTTATTTTGGTGTTTGTGGTGCTCAGCGGCAAACGTCTGGTGCTGCGTCTGTGCCTGCGCCGGTTCCGCAAGCTGGGCTACAACCAAAAGCATGTCCTACTGGTGGGCAGCGGCCCCATGGCCCAACGCTACATTCAGGCCATCCACGATGACCCTAACCTGGGCTACCTCATTGATGGGTACCTTTCCCCCGGCGATACCATCCCCGACTTAGGTTACCTGGGCACGTTGGACGATTTGGCCTATGTGCTCAGCCGCTACCAGCCGGACGAGGTAGTCACTGCCCTGTCCCCCCAGGAGTTTGAGCGCACCCCCCATATCATTGAGTGCTGTGAAAAAGAGGGCGTCAAGCTGTCCATCATCCCCTTCTACCTCCAATACATGCCCTCCAACCCCCAATTTGACAACATCAATGGGGTTCCGATCATGAACATCCGCCGCATTCCTCTGGACAACATCGCCCATGCCATGGCCAAACGCACCATGGACATCGTGGGATCGCTCTGTCTCATCCTCCTCACCTCTCCCATCATGCTCATTGCCGCTTTGGGGGTGCGTCTCTCCTCCCCCGGCCCCATTATCTTCCGCCAAGAGCGAGTTGGCCTGCACAACAAGCCCTTTCCCATGTACAAGTTCCGCTCCATGCGGGTCAATGCCGCTCAGGACACCGGATGGAGCCGCAACCAAGACCCACGCAAAACCAAATTTGGGGCCATCATCCGCAAACTGTCCATTGACGAACTGCCCCAACTGTTCAACGTGCTGAAAGGCGATATGAGTCTGGTGGGGCCCCGTCCGGAAATCCCCCACTTTGTGGAGCAGTTCAAAGATGAAATTCCCCTCTACATGGTCAAGCATCAGGTGCGCCCTGGGATCACCGGCTGGGCGCAAATCAACGGCCTGAGGGGGGACACCTCCATTGTCGATCGCATCCGCTACGACATCTACTATATCGAAAACTGGAGCATCTTTTTTGACCTTAAAATTCTCCTCATGACCCCCTTGAAAGGGATTGTCAATCAGGAAAAACTGAAATAGCCTGCCTCCCTCCGGCTTGCCCTGCTGTCAAAATTATGCTATACTGGTCAAACAGCATACAAAAATCACCGCCGGAAATACGGCGCAGAAAAGACGGTGAATTTATATGGAAATCCATGAATCTGCGGAAAATTATCTAGAGGCCATTCTGGCGCTCAGCGAGAAGGGTTCAGTGCGCTCCATTGATGTGGCGCAATACCTGGGCTTCTCCAAACCCAGTGTCAGCCGTGCCATGAGTCTGCTGCGGGACAACGGCTATGTGGTCATGGACGAGAACAGCTTTCTCATCCTCACCCCTGCCGGGCAGGAAATTGCCGAGACCATCTACGAGCGGCACCGCCTGCTCACCCAGTGGCTGACCTGGCTGGGCGTCCCCCCGGACATTGCCGCGGAGGATGCCTGCAAGATTGAGCACGACCTGAGTGCCGAGACCTTCCAGGCCCTGAAAGATCACATCGCCAAGCACTCATAACGCAATCCGTGATCAAAAAGATCCGGGTCTCGACTTTCTCCGCCGAGACCCGGATCTTTTTACACTTCTTCTGGAAAAGCTGCTTGCATCAGCTCCCGGGCCAACTCCAGGTGGCAAAAGGGGACATAGATACACTGGCGGCTTAGCTCGCCGCCCCGCATCACCCACACCACATCCATAGAGTCATGGCTGATCGGGTGTACTCCGTTGTCCTCGAGAATTTCTTGGAGCAGTTGGGCCCACATATCCTCTTTTTCCACCAAAAAACAGTAGTCATCCCCCCGCACCGGACGCACCTTGGACTGACCACACACGGGGCATTGCTCCCCTTGCACCGCAACATGGCAGCGCTCACAATAGTTCATATCTGTGCTCCTTTCCTTGCCTCCCTACCGGAAGGGTTTCTGACGCTCGTTTCTTACCGCTCCATCTGGGCCTTCCAGGCCACCCGATCCTGGGGGGCAATCTCCCGCAGCACCCGGGCAGGGTTGCCTGCAACGATGGTATTGGGGGGGACATCCCGGGTGACCACGCTGCCTGCCCCTACCACGGCCCCATCGCCGATGGTAACCCCCAGCAAGATCACACAGCTGCCCCCAATCCATACATCCTTGCCGATGTGCACTTCCGCCCCGTATTCCCAGGCAGTGGCCCGGTCCTCCGGCGCGATGGGATGCCCGGCAGCGTAGACAGACACGTTGGGCCCGATGAGCGTGCGATCTCCGATGGTGACCTGGCACACATCCAAAACGGTAAAGTTGTAGTTGATGAACACATCCTTACCCACAAATATATGCTTGCCGTAGTCGCAGCGCAGAGGGGGAAGTACCGTGGTGTTTTCCCCCACACTGCCCAGCAGCTGCTCCAGCAGTCCACGCTGTTCGTCCCACTGCTGGGGCGGCAGTTGGTTGTACTGGTACAGCAGTTCCTGAGCCGCCATACGCGCCTCTTGTAGGCCATCCTGATTGGCCAGATAGGGCATTCCTGCCAGCATTCGCTCTCTATGATTCATCCTCTTACCCTTCCTTTCGCTCCCCCGCCAGACTGTGGGCGAAATAGTCCCGCACCTGCTCCGGGTCGTCGGTCTGTCCCAGCGCCCACATCAGTTTGGTCACCGCTGCCTCGGTGGTCATATCGTACCCCTGAATGACTCCCTCGGCCAAAGCCTTCTGCCCCGCCTGGTAGAGAGAAAAGTTGCTGCTCTCGTACAGGCACTGGCTGCACACCACCACAGACATCCCTGCCTGGGCCGCCTTTTGCAGCTTCTCAATGAGATTTCGGCGGATGAAGTGGAGCCCTCCGGCACCGAACGCCTCAATGACCACCCCGCGGTAATGCATATCCAGGAGCATGTCAAAAATCTCTGGATTGAGACCTGGGGTGAGCTTGATGAGAAACACCTCCCGGCACAGCTGGTCCCGCAGACGGCATGGCCCCTTCACCGGTGGGATGGCATTCTCATCAATGGTGAGTCCTGAGCCGCTCACCCGCCCCACCAGGGGCCAGTTTACGCTCTCAAAGGCCCCAAAGTCGGTGGTGTGGGTTTTCACCGCCCGACAGCCTAAAATAACCTTCCGGTCAAAGGCCACAAACACCCCCGGTTTGCCGGAAGCCGCCATGGCCAGGGCGGTGCGCAAATTGTCCAGTCCATCGGTGAGGGGATGCTCAATAGGCAGCTGCGCCCCGGTGAGCACCACGGGAATGGGGATGTTGCGCACCATGTAGGACAGCACCGAGGCGGTGTAGGCCATGGTGTCGGTGCCGTGGGAGATGACCACCCCGTCGTATTCCTCCCGAGCCTTATAGACGTGGGCGGCGATGAGCTTCCACTCCTCTGGCTGAATATTGGAGGAGTCCAGATGGAGGATGTCCTTGACTGTCATCTCATAGCTGCCAGCCAAGGTCCCCATGTAATGGGCCAGCATGTCCCCGTCCATACCGGGGGCCAGCCCCTCCTCCGTCATCCGGGAGGCAATGGTGCCTCCCGTGGTCAAAAGCAAAATTCGTTTCATGTCTATCCCCCTGGGAATCTCTTTTTGTAAATTTCAGTATATCCAATTTGTTTCCCCATTTCAAGGGGATTCTCCCCGTTGCCGGAAAGCCAATTCTCCCCGTTGCCGGAAAGCCAATTTCTTGGTATACTGTGAAAAAATAATAAGGAGGAACACGCTCTATGCCATATGATCTTCTTGTGGTAGGCGCAGGCCCCGCCGGTCTGTCCGCCGCCATTTATGCCCGTGCCCGCAACAAATCCGTGCTGGTGGTGTCCAACGACCCCACCGCCAGCCCCCTGTGCAAAGCCCACCAAATTGACAACTATCCCGGCATTGCTCACATCACCGGCCGTCAGCTGGTGGATGATATGCTCTCCCAGGCCAAGGAGATGGGGGCGGACTTCCGCCAGGGCCGGGTGCTCTCCCTGATGCCCATGGGGGACTCGGTGATGGCCTCCATCGGCGACCAGGTGGAGCAGGCCTCCGCTGTGGTCTTGGCCCCCGGAGTCGCCCGAGCCACTCCTCTGCCCGGGGAGGAACCGCTGCTGGGCCGGGGGGTAAGCTATTGCGCCACCTGTGACGGCATGTTCTACCGGGGCAAGTCGGTGGTGGTGGCCGGGGATGCCCCCGACCTGGCCGAGGAGACCGAGTATCTCCGCTCCATCGGCTGCGAGGTGACCACCGTGCGCCTGCCCGGTCTGCACATTCTGGGTGAGGATCAGGTGAGCGGGGTTCGTACCGCACAAGGAGAGGAAATCCCCTGTCAGGGCGTCTTTTTGCTGCGTGCCTCCATCGCCCCGACCCAGATGGTTCCCGGCCTGGAGCTGGAGGGAAATTATGTAAAGGTGAATGCCTTTATGGCTACTAATTTGCCAGGGATTTACGCCGCCGGCGACTGCACCGGACAGCCGCTCCAGCTGGCCAAAGCCGTGGGGCAGGGCCAGATTGCCGCCCATCACGCCCTGGGGCTGTGAACTTTTCTTTGTTAAATTTTTTGGAAATCTTGCACGAGGTTCTTGAATTTTTGCTTGAATGATGGTAACATGGTGTACAAGAAAAGGGGACTCCCCCTTGAAACCAATAAGGAGTGATTGTTATGGTCAAAGTTATTATGGGCCCCAAGGGTGCCGGCAAGACCAAGCAGATGATCGATCTGATCAACACAGCCGTAGAGACGGAGCATGGCAATGTCGTCGCCATCGCCCACGACTCCAAGCTGACTTTTGATATTAACTACAAGATTCGACTGGTTGAGACCTCCGACTATGTCATCCCCAACTATGACACTTTGAAAGGTTTCATCTATGGCCTGCACGCCAGCAACTACGATGTCACCCATGTGTTCATCGACAGCTTGAACAAGCTGGTTCCCACGGTAGGCAATGAGGATGTGGAGCCTTTCCTGGATTGGCTGGAAGCGTTCTCCCAGAAGACCGGAATCAAGTTCACCGTCTCCATCAGCGAGGATGAGTCCTCCGCCAGCGAGGGTGTGCGCAAGTACTTCTGATACATAAAAACCAAAGTTTTGGGCCGGGTGCATGGCACCCGGCCCATTTTTTCTTTTACTCTTCTCGCATTCCGCTGACAATGCGGAAGTACGAACGGGAAGTAAGGCGATAGATCAGCACATAGAACACCGCGAAGGCCACAAAACACACCACCGTCACTCCGGCAAACAGCCCCACATTGGTCAAGCCAAACAGCAGCAGCAGCTTGCGGATGAGAGGGAAGGCGAAGGCCAGATGCACTCCAGCCATGAGAAGCGGCAAGAAGAATACGGTGAGCACCTGGGAGTTGATGCTCTTGCGGATTTCTCCCTTGGTCATACCAACCTTTTGCATGATGTCAAACCGGGCCTGATCCTCATACCCCTCACAAATCTGCTTGTAGTAGATGATAAGCACCGCCGCCAGGATAAACACCACACCCAGCAGCAGGCCCAGGAAGAACAGTCCGCCATACATGCCGTAGGCGTCCGCCCACTCTTTGGCCACACTCTCCAGCAGGACATGGAAGTAGGAGTCCTCTCCGGCGGCAATCTCCATCTCCCGCAGGGCATCAGACAGATCCTGGGCAATGCATATCTGGGTATCGTTATCGCACCCCAGATCAAAGCCGTAATACCAGTGGAGGCTGGAGGCACTCTGCTGCCCCAGCTGGGCCGTCACTGCCTCCGCGATTCCCTGGAAGTCGGAGACAAAGAGATACATGGTGGGGATGATCTGCATGGTGTCCACCCCGTTGTCCGCAAATTCATCCACGGTTTTGGTCACAGACAAGGTCACTCCCTCCCCCAGTTCCACGGTGGCATAGGGGTAATCGCTCTCCTTGGTGGTGTACATCAACGTCTGACCGGGCTGCAAAACCTCTTGTTCTCCCATCAGGCGATTGTAGTCCTCCAGAGGTACCACAAACACCTGCCAGGTGTTGGCCATGGTCTCCATGTTGTAGGAGTTGAGGAACACGTCATCCATCACCATGCGGTCCTCCTGCTGCACCCCCACAAAGGCGCACACCCGGTAGTCCAAAATGTTGGTGGGTGTGGCATCATACCGCCCCGCCGTATCCTCCGCCAGTACTCGCACCTGGTCCAGCCGAGCCCCGTCCAGGGTGTCCACACTGTCCACCGTGGCATCCAGATCGATGTGGCGGGGATAGCGGGTGCGCAAACTATCCTCAACGCCAATGTACAGACAGGTGGTGGAGGAAATCATCACCAGTACCATGGTGCACAGGATGCAGATGGAGGCCAGACCGGCCCCGTTGCGCTTCATGCGGTAGACCATGGAGGAGACCGAGACGAAGTGGTTGGTTTTATAGTAGTATCTCTTGTTGCGTTGCAGCAGACGGCACAGAGTCACCGACCCCGCCACAAACAGCAGGTAGGTGGCCACCACCACCATGGCTACAGCGATGAAAAAGCCCAGCATCGCGGTAACAGGGTCTTCCACCGTGACCGCCCAATAATAGGCCCCCGCCAGCACCACCAGCCCCAACAGAGCGATGACCCAGTTGGCACGGGGCGGCTTTTCCCCGGCGTTTTCACTGCGCAGAAGAGCGATGGGGCTGGAGAGATGAATCTGGCTCAGGGCATTGAGGTAAATGAGAGCAAAAACCACCAGAAACAGCACCACAGTTTGAGACATGGAGCTGACCTCCACCGTCATCGTGTACGTCACCGCTCCGTTGAGCATGCGCACCAGCCCCAACTCGGCAGCCTTGGAACATACTATGCCGAAAAACAGGCCTCCCACCAGGGTGATGGCCGCCAGAGTCACCGTCTCCCACAACAGCACCAGGGCCAGATGCCGTTTACCCATGCCCAAAATGTTATAGAGGCCAAACTCTTTCTTTCTCCTGCGAATCAAAAAGGAATTGGTGTAAAAGAGAAAGATTGCAGAGAACACACACATCACCCCAAAGCCCGTTTTCAAGAAACTCTGGGCAGTGCCTCCCCCAGGCACTCCGGCCAACACCGGAGACAGGCCCAGGAAAGAGACGATGTAACACACCATCACCACACCGATACAGGCCAGCAGATAGGGCAGATACAGCTTCTTGTTTTGACGGATGCCCGTCCACGCCAAACGGCGGTAAAATCCAAGTCTCATGCCCGCTCACCACCTGTGGTCAGCAGCGTGAGGGCATCGGAAATTTTCTGGTAGAACTGATTTTCTGTGCTCTGTCCCCGGTAAATCTGGTGGAACACCTGGCCATCCTTGATAAAGAGCACCCGTCCGGCGTGGCTGGCCGCCTTAACCGAGTGGGTGACCATCAAAACGGTCTGGCCCTGGGCGTTGATGTCTCCAAACAGCCGCAGCAGTTCGTCGGTGGCCTTGGAGTCCAAGGCTCCCGTGGGCTCGTCAGCCAGAATGAGCCGGGGCTGCGTGATGAGGGCCCGGGCCACCGCCGCCCGCTGCTTCTGACCGCCGGACACCTCATAGGGGTACTTTTTCAGCAGATTGGCAATGCCCAACTGGGCCGCCAGGGGCACCAGACGAGCCTTCATTTCCGCCGGCTGCTTGCCGGAGAGCACCAGAGGCAGATAGATGTTGTCCTCCAGAGAGAAGGTGTCCAGCAGGTTGAAGTCTTGGAATACAAAGCCCAGGTGGTCCCGGCGGAAAGCCGCCACCTCAGACTCCCGAATTTTGGACAACTCCTGTCCATCCAGCTTCACGCTGCCCCCGGTGGGTTTGTCCAGGGCTGCCAGGATATTCAACAGAGTGGTCTTGCCGGAACCCGACTCACCCATGATGGCCACATACTCCCCTTCCTCCACCTGGAAGGTCACATCTCGCAGCGCCTGCACCTGGGTCCCCCCGAAGCGGGTGGTGTAGGTCTTTTGCAGGCTCTGTACTTCCAAAATACTCATCGAGCAGTTCCTCCTTTGCTGTTTACATGCCTATTATACCTGGGAGGAACTCCGCGCTCCATGGGATCTCCTTACAGTTTCCCGTCCACTTCTAACAGTTTTGTCACAAGTCACTCCACCCACCGTTTTTCCCGGCCCAGCGAGATGCGAATGGTGGTTCCCTCCCCGGGAACCGATTGGGCAGTGATGTCATGGCCCAAGTTGGTGCAGATGCGCCGGCACAGATACAGCCCAAGGCCGCTGGCCTTTTTATCCCGGCGGCCATGGTAACCGGTATACCCCTTTTGAAAAATTCGGGGCAGGTCCTCTGGCGCAATGCCCATACCATTGTCCCGGATGCACAAGGTAGCTGGCCCCTCCAACTCCACCCACACCGCTCCTCCATCAGGAGTATACTTCAAGGCGTTGGAGAGCACCTGCTCCACCACAAAGGTCAGCCACTTCTCATCAGTGAGCACCCGCAGGGACACCGGCGCATAGTGCAGGGCAATGCGGCGACGGATAAACTGGGTGGAGAACTTGCGCACCGCTCCCCGCACAATGCCGTCCAACTCGTATTCTCGGAAGAGGTAGTCGGTGGAGTCAGAATCCAGGCGGAGAAAAGCCAGCACCATTTCCACATACTGCTCAATGCGCATCAGATCCTCCAGTTGCTGCCGTGCCAGGGCGGAATCCTGGCTCTGAAGGGTCAGACGCATGGAGGCGATGGGGGTTTTGATTTGATGGGCCCATACGGTATAGTAGTCCACCATGTCCTGATAGCGGCGCTGCATCTCCTGTTCTCGGTCTCTCTGCTCTTGGCACAGAAGGGTGACGATATGCTGATAATCCCGGTCGTCCTGGCTTCGTGGAATCGGAAAGGCCCCCATGACCGCCCCAGACAGCTGGGAAAGCCGCTCCAGGCGGCGGTGTTTGTCCGCCCAGCACCGCACATCCCATATCAGCAGAATGATCCCCAGCACCGCACACAGGCCCGCCGGATAGAGCACCGCCGCCACCGGCAGACGGTAGAGGGCAAATATGACAAGAAAGATCAGTGTAAACAGGACAAACACCCCGATGGCCTTGGCCCTGTCCCGGAGATACATGCAGAAGAATTTCATGGCACACCTCCTTAAGAAATGAGATAGCCCACCCCAAACTTGGTGGTGATAAAGCCTGTCAGCCCTGCGCCGTCCAGCTTTTTGCGCAGGCGGTTGACATTCACCGTTAGGGTGTTCTCGTCCACAAAGCTGTCCCCCTCCCACAAAAGCTCCATCAGCCGCTCCCGGCTGACCACAGTTCCCTTTTGCTTCATCAGAGCCAGCAAAATGCGGTACTCGTTTTTAGTCAGGTCGATGGACTTGCCCTCATAGGTCAAGGTGCCGTCCCCGGTGTTGAGCATGGCTCCCCGGTGCTCCAGCACCGGCACCGCCCCCGCATAGTCATAGGCCCGGCGGAGCATGGCCTGCACCTTGGCAATGAGCACATTCTGGTCAAAGGGCTTGGCGATAAAGTCATCTGCCCCCATGTTCATGGCCATCACCAAGTTCATGTTGTCCGAGGCCGAGGAGAGAAAGACAATGGGCACTTGTGACACCGCCCGGATCTGGCTGCACCAGTGAAAGCCATTGAAGAAGGGCAGACCAATGTCCATGAGCACCAGGTGGGGCTGAAAACGCCCAAATGCCCCCATCACATCGCGAAAATCGGTGACACACTCCACCTCCAGCCCCCAGGCCTCCAATTGCGTCTGGACTGCCCCGGCAATGCCGCGGTCATCCTCCACCACTAAAATTCGATACATGAATCCCTCTCCTTTTCTCCCCAGTGTACATCTCTCTACGGGCCTTCGTCCTAACAATCTTCTCCATTGTAGGAGTTTCCCTCCTGTGTGTCAATGTGCCAAACTTGACAATCGCCAAAATTTCCACAAATCTCAAGGAGAAAATTATTTTTTCTTCTACCCTCTTCTGTGAACACAAAGCACCCTCCTTTATATAAACAATATGGTGTCTATTCACAACTTTACACGAATTTTGACCACATTTTATCTGTTTCTTTTTTACATAAATTCATACAGGCAGGATTGACAAATGGAGGGATGTGCCATATAATTTTGGAAACCACTTTGTATGACCTATAACCCAGCTCATTACAATCATATGTCCCCTCGCCTCTAGGAGGGGACTTCTTCGAATTTCGTTTTTTAGCGTGCTAACGAGAAAAAGTCCTCAGAGGCTTGTCAGTTTTCGCTCACACGCGAGACAAAGGAGGAACATCCCATGAAACCAAACAAATGGGCCTTGCTTCTGCTGGCCGTTGCCATGTGCACGGTGGCCACCGGGTGCAAAGGTTCCAACCAGGAGGAGAGTAACGTGCCATTCACCACCCCATCCGCTTCCATTTCCCAAAAACCCACCCAGGGCAGTTTTGCTGGAGGAGGCACCGGCACTGTGGGCAGCCAGTTGGTCACCCTGTCCTCTCCCCAGAAACTACGCATTACATATCAGCAGGGCGTAGGCAATTCGGTGACTTGTGTGTCCAGTGTGGATGCGCTCAACAGCTACGGCCTGTACGGCAGTGAGAAGCTGGCCGCCTATGACGAGAATTTCTTCCAAGATAAGGCTCTGGTTCTGGTCAAGTACACCGTCAACAGCGGTTCCACCCAGCTGAGCTTGGGCCAGGCCACCCAGGTCAACCAAGTGGTGTCCGTCAAGATCGACGCTCAACCCGCCGGCATCGGCACCACAGACATGGCCACCTGGCTTTTGTGGGCCGAGGTGGACAAGTCCCTGAGCGACTGTCAATGGGTGTTGGACGGGGCCAACAACTCTGGGACCAACGTGACCCAATGATGGTACGACACATTTAAAGAAAAGAGAATTGGATGATCACTTGTCATCTTGCCCGGTGCAACCGAAAGTTGCAAGGAGGGATACATCAAGCTTTCCGCCACCGGACAAGAGGGTGAGTTTTCATAATAGAGAGGGAGCGTCCGACTTACCCATTATACAGGACGAATCCTCCTCATCTGCCTGTGCCATCTCCCAATGGAATGGAACGTGCAGGACACAAGAAACAAGGAGGAAAACATGAAAAAGCACACGAACGCATCACGCAGACTCATCAGCCTGTTGCTTTCGGTGGTCATGACACTGAGCTTGGCTATCCCAGGCTTTGCCACCGGAACCGGGGGTCTCACCCTGACAGAGAGCCCCTCCAACCAGGGCTATGATGCAGATCTGCCCGCCGAAGAGTCTGGAGCCAGTATCCAGGCTGAAGTAAAGGAGGATGCCGACTCATCCGGAATTGGTCTGGAAGAGAGCGGCACCCCCGCAACCGAAAGTGAAACCACCTCTGCTCCCGCCCCCGAGGACGAGGTGACCTTCATCGTCTCTCTGGACAAGGAGTCCCTTCTGGAAGCCGGCTTCAGCGGTGACGACATCGCCGCCGACACCGCCAGCGTCAGCAACTATGTTGCCGACCAGAAGGACGCCGTGGAGCTGT
>CALXDO010000076.1 GCA_944387075.1 uncultured Oscillospiraceae bacterium
AAGACCGAGCGCACCTGTGTGGACTACACTGTGGAACTGGCTGAGGCTGCCGGCTTTGTGCCCCTGGAGCGTGGCATGGAGCTGCGTCCCGGCATGAAGGTGTACCGGGTCAACCGGGGCCGCGGCATCAACCTGGCCGTCATCGGTTCCGCGCCTATGGACCAGGGTGTGTCCATTGTGGCGGCGCACATCGACAGCCCCCGCCTGGACCTGAAGCCCACCCCCCTCTATGAGGACAGCGAGCTGGCCTTCCTCAAGACCCACTACTACGGCGGCATCCGCAAGTATCAGTGGGTGACCATCCCTCTGGAGCTGCGGGGCGTGGTGGTGCTCAAGGACGGCTCTGTGGTCAATGTGTCCGTGGGCGGCAACCCCGGTGATCCCCAGTTTACCATCAACGATCTGCTCCCCCACCTGGGCGCGGAGCAGTCTAAGAAGGCCCTGGGCGAGGCCATTCCCGCCGAGAACCTGAACCTGGTGGTGGGCAGCCGTCCCCTGAAGGATGACGACGGTAAGGACCGGGTGAAGCTGGCGGTCATGCAGATTCTCCACGAGAAGTACGGCATCACCGAGGCTGACTTCATCTCCGCTGAGATTGAGGCGGTTCCCGCCTTCAACGCCACCGACATTGGCTTTGACCGCACCCTGCTGGGTGCCTATGGCCACGACGACCGGGTGTGTGCCTACGCCGGTTTGAAGGCCATGCTGGACCTGGAGGGCACCCCCTGCCGCACCGCTGTGTGCGTGCTGGCCGACAAGGAGGAGATCGGCTCCGAGGGCGTGTCCGGGATGCAGTCCGCCTTCTTCGACACCTTCGTGGAGGACCTGTGCGAGAGCCAGAACGTGCCGCTGCGGGTGTGCTATGAGAAGTCCTTCTGCCTGTCCTCCGACGTCACCGCCGCCTTTGACCCCAACTTCTCCGAGGTCTATGAGCGCAACAACTCCGCTTTCGTCAACTACGGTGTGGGCCTGAGCAAGTACACTGGTGCCCGTGGCAAGGGCGGCTGCTCCGATGCTGGCGCCGAGGCCGTGGGCTATGTGCGCCGCCTGCTGGATGATCGGGGCGTGCTGTGGCAGATGGCCGAGCTGGGCAAGACCGACCAGGGCGGCGGCGGCACCGTGGCCTGCTACATGGCCAACCGCAACATCGACACCCTGGATGCCGGCGTGCCGGTTCTGTCCATGCACTCTCCCTTTGAGACCGTGTCCAAGCTGGACTGCTACATGACCTACGCCGCCTGCCGCGCTGTGTACGAGGGCTAAAATCTCCTTTTCAAAGGCAAGGGCTTCCCAAGCATAAAGCACCCCCTTCCTGGAAATGCTATCCGGGAAGGGGGTGCTTTTTCATGAAGAAAGAGGACGGGGGCGGGAGCGCACCGCCCATGGAAGAACAACAGCAGCAACTCACCGAACTGGGCAGCTCTACGGTAAAAACGGGGTGTGGCACCATTCAGACCCTCACCATCATCGGGCAGATCGAGGGGCATCAGGAGGCCCCGGAAGGAGCCAAGACCACCAAGTATGAGCATGTACTCCCCTTGCTGACCGCGGTGGAGGAGAGCGACGAGGTGGATGGACTGCTCATCCTCCTCAACACCATGGGGGGTGACATTGAGGCGGGGCTGGCCATTGCGGAGATGATTGCGGGCATGTCCAAGCCCACCGTTTCCCTGGTGCTGGGGGGCGGGCACTCCATCGGGGTGCCCCTGGCGGTGTCGGCCAAGGAGTCCTTCATTGTGCCCTCCGGGGCCATGACCATCCATCCGGTACGGCTCAACGGCATGGTGATTGGGGTCAGTCAGACCTTTCACTACTTCCAACGGGTGCAGGAGCGGATTCTGGACTTTGTCACCCATAACAGTGCCATTACCCGGGAACGACTGGAAAAGCTGATGCTCAATACTCAGGAAATGGCCGCGGATATGGGCAGCATTGTCTATGGCCAGGAGGCGGTAGAGCTGGGGCTCATTGACCACCTGGGAGGGCTATCCGATGCCATGGCTTGCCTGCGCAAGCGGATTAAAAAATTCAAAAAGAGGTAAAAAACCGCTCTGGTCCGCCAGAGCGGTTTTTTCAGCAAAGGGGCAGGTGGCACTTGTCTGAATCCCACTAGGGCGGAATGGTGAAAAATCCGTTTCCCTGGCGGGGGATGTGGGTTGAACACACTGCTGTTTTTTGTGTTTGCCCATGCGTGTTCCTCCCTGAGGAGATAAAAAGGGTGGCCTTCTGGTTTCCATACCATATCTGATGGGATAAGACATATGAAACGTAACGAAAACACTAGAAAGACAAAAAATATACTTGCATTATTTATGATATATGCTAAACTAAAACGGACAACCATGGAGCGGAAAACATTTAGGGAGGTAAAGGAAATATGAAGGCAATGAAGCATCGACGTGGGCTCAGCATGGTCCTGGCTGGGCTTTTCCTTGTGGGATGTCTGCCGATACACGGCCTTGGTGCCGGTACTGTTGAGTCATCCGCGACGGAAGACACGTCTCTTTCCACAAAGACCATCACAGGATCGCCTCTGGTGACACCCCAGTGCCAGGTCACCGTCTCCTCTGATGCAGGAGGGAGCGACGGGACGGCATCTGCCAAATACGCCGTGGACGGAATCACCGATCAGCCCCAGCAGTGGGCTTCTGAGGATATGAAAACGTCCAACACCACCCAGGAAGATGCACAGAAGCCCCAGTGGCTCACGGTGGATCTGGGGGCGGACTTCAGCCAGGCTGTGGAGATCGAAGCGGTCCAGCTGTGGTACAACATGAAGGTCTGGCCCATGGTCTATGAAATTCAGACCTCCTCAGACAATGGAGAAAACGATACATGGACCACCTTGGCCCGGGTGGAGCGTGCCCCCTATAACGGGGCGGTGAAAAACGGTGAGGGCCAGAATATTGCCGACGAGACCAAGAACGACACCCCCGCCAATGCGGCCAATTTGGACACTATCACCACAGACAGCACCCCCGCGCTGGTAAAGGGCGCTGCTGTGGAGCGCTATGTGCGCTTCTATGTGGAGAAGGTGAATACAGACGCACCCGGCAACAATGTGTGTCTGCGTGAAATCCAGGTGTATGCCAAACCGGAGCAGCAGGAGCCTGAAGAGGAGCCTTGGAAC
Source organism: uncultured Oscillospiraceae bacterium (assembly GCA_944387075.1). Taxonomy (GTDB): domain Bacteria; phylum Bacillota; class Clostridia; order Oscillospirales; family Oscillospiraceae; genus Enterenecus. Next base: position 3,131 of record CALXDO010000076.1, read on the forward strand.
CTGGCACTCAACCGTCCGGTGACTGCCAGTGGAGAAGCGGATGGTACCAAGGCATCCAGTGCAGTGGATGGCTCTGTGGATACCCAGTGGAACACTCCCAACTTGAAGAACTTCAAGATTACCGATAACTCCAAGGATGATGTGGAGCAAACGCCCCAGTGGATCCAGATTGACCTGGGGGCTACCGGTTCGCAGCTGAGCTCTGTGGGCATTACCTATGTCAATAACAAGGTTTGGGCCATGGAGTATCGAGTGGAGACCACTGACACCCCGGACGATGAGAACTCCTGGAAGCAGGTGGCGTATGTCAAGCGTCCCTCCGCCAACTCCACCTTGGTCAACGGGGATGGTCAGAACATCGCCGATCCCTCCACCTATACCGATACCATCACCGCCACATCCGCCCCAGCCCTGGAGACAACACAGCTGGGACAGTATGTGCGCCTGTACATGCTCAAGACCAATGCCCAGGCCCCGGGTGGTGACAACATCAACATTCGGGAGATTACCATTATGGGCACCAACTCCAACATTCACCCCCCTGTGGACGTGAATGGGGAGATGAACAAGGTCACGGTGTCCAACCCCACCCTGGGGGACGCCCAGATCTCCCTGCCTTCTGTCACTGGTGCCGATCTGGTGGTGCGGGGCAGCGAGTTGGAGAACGTGGTGACCAATGACGGTACCATCAGCCAGTGGAACATTGGTGAGCGGAACGTCACCCTGCTGCTGCGTCTCACCGACGGGGGAGACGCCACCAGCTATGCTCAGAAGAACGTCACCGTGGCGGTGCCGGATCACAGCTCCAGCTATCCCGAGGAGTGGTTTCCCACCGTGTCCAACCCCAACCCCAAGCCGGAGGTCATTCCCACCATCCAGGAGTGGTACGGCTATGAGGGAAGCTTTACCCTTACAGCTGAGTCCAGGATCGTTCTCAACGACAAGGCCGGCGTGGGCCTGGACAAGGTGGCCCAGAACCTGGTGACCGATGTGAAGGAGATTTCCGGTCTTACGCTGACGGTGGTGGAGGGGAACGCCCCCACCGGCCCCCACGACATCTATCTGGAGTCTCTGACCGATGCCAAGGCCTATGATGTGGGAGAAGAGGGCTACCTGATGGTGACCAACGACCAGGGCTTGCACATCTACGCCCCCACCTACACCGGCTGTCTGTACGGCACCATCACTGCCGAGCAGATTCTGTGGCAGGCCCAGGACCATGTGTCCATCCCCCAGGGCATCATGCGGGACTATCCTGCCTATGAGGTGCGCGGCCTGATGCTGGATGTAGCCCGTACCCCCTACCGCTATCAGCAGCTGAAGGACTATGCCAAAATCATGCTGTGGTACAAGATGAACGAGTTCCACCTGCATGTCAACGACAACGACAACTGCAACATCAACTCCGCCTCCATGGAGACCCACTCCGGATTCCACCGCCTGGAGAGTGAAGAGTTCCCCAGCCTGACCTCTGAGACCAAGCACGCCGGTATTCCGCAGGAGCTGGTCAACGAGGATTACTACAACAACAATCCCAACTATCAGGGCAACCCAACCTACACCAAGGAACAGTGGCGGGAACTGACCCAGATGTGTCAGGATATGGGGATGTACGTGCTCACCGAGTTGGATATGCCCGGCCACTCTCTGGCATACAACAAGTACGCCGAAGAGAACCCGGACAACATCGAGTGGCTGGCTGGCGGCACCATGCTGGCCCCCAGCACCTCCACACTGGGTAACCAGTTGGAGCTGCTGGACTTGACCGGAGAGAACAAGGACCGGGCCCTGAAATTCGCCTCTACCCTGTGGGATGAGTACACCCGTGGGGAGGACCCGGTGGTGTCCGGGAGCGTGGTGCACATTGGCGCCGACGAGTACTGGGTGCACAACCAGGCCACCAACGATGCCTTTGCCAAGTTTGCCGATACCATGCGCCAGACCATCCAGAACAACTTGGGAGAGGATACCAAAATCCGTATGTGGGGTGCCAGCACAGGCAGCTTCGTCACCGCTCAGACGGCCCTGGGCAAGACCGCCCAAGAGTTGGCGGAGGACTACCAGCTGGACATCTGGCACCCCAGCTACGAGCACGCCTCGGAGCGTGTGGCGGAAGGCTACCAGGTCATCAACTGCCGGGACGCCTATCTGTATGCCAACCCTGGACGCACCAACCGGGATGTGCCCAACGCTGAGTACCTGTTTTACGACTGGAACCCCACCAACTTCGACGGATACAACACCCTGGTGGGTGAGCCCAACCTGCTGGGCGCCAAGGGCGTGGTCTGGGGCGACCAGAGCCAAGAGGGCATGACCGAGAAGGACATCCACCAGCGTGTGCTGCGTACCATCTCCATCCTGAGTGAGAAGACTTGGGGCGGCACCGAGGAGGAGGACACCTTCGACCAGTACGAGCTGCGCGCAGCCCGCCTGGCGGAGGGCCCTGGCACCCAGATTGCCATGGATGTGGACAGCGTCAGCTCCCTGGTGCTGGATTACAACTTTACAAATGTTTCTGAGAATGGGGACAAGGCGTACGATGCCAGCGGCAATGGCTACGATGCCACCCTCAACGGGGGCAGCGTAGCAGATGGATGGCTCACTTTCGATGGCAAGACCCTTCTGGAGACCCCGCTGCAAACCCTGTCCTACCCCTACACCGTCTCCTTTGATTTGAAACTCTCCGCCCAGGATGGCAAGGACAACACCAAGGAGTCCTCTCTCTTCTCTGGCTATGACGGACGCATCCAAGTGGCGGGGCACAATGGAAACCTGAGTGCAGATGTGAACTATTTTACCCGTGACTTCGGCTACCAGGTGCCCACGGACGGCACCAAGGTGAACATCACCATCGTGGGCACCTTCCAGGCCACCCGCCTGTATGTGGATGGAAAGTTGGTCACCTTCCTCTCCCAGAAGCAGGACCAGGACGGCGTGGGCCCCAATGCGGTGTCCACCCTGTACTCCTCGGTGCTGCTTCCCCTGGAAAAGATCGGCCAGGACTTCCACGGTCAGATGGCGAACCTGAAGGTATACAACAAGGCCCTCTCCGCCGAAGAGGTGGCCGGTACGGAGGACGGTTTGGTGAACGTAGCTCAGAACACCTACGCTGGCGGCGACTCCTATGAGAGCAGCGATGCCGGCGGACAGGACAACGGGGTGCAGCGTACCAGCGTTGCCATGAAGGCGGTGGACGGCGAGACCTTCACCAGCGAGGACGACGCATCCTCTGAAATCTACTCCTACTGGCAGGGCGACCACGGGGACAGCTCCCTGACGGTGGACCTGGGCCAGGTGCACACCATCTCCCAGGTGGATCTCCAGTGGCGGAAGGACGGCGTGGGCCGTGACATCAAGATTCTCACCTCCCTGGACGGCAAGAACTGGACCGAGGCCAAGGTGGTCTCCGGCAACAATGCTGCCCGCCAGACGGTGACGCTGGACAAGCCGGTGGAAGCCCGCTTTGTGAAGATGCAGGGCAACCAGTCCAACGGCGTGTACAAGCTTCAAGAGATGCTGGTGTATGAGCAGGTGGACAAGTCGGAGCTGAACACCCTTTTGGCTCAAGCAGAGAAAACCGTGGCCGAGAAGGGTCTCACCTTCGACTCCCAGGGTTCCGAGGAGGAGCAGGCGCTGTTTGAGGCTGTGGTGCTGGCCCGTGCTATGAAGAACAACCCGTTGGCCACCAGCCGCGAGGTGGAACAGAGCCGTACCCAGCTTGAGCGGGCATTGGAAAACATGCCCGTCGAGCCCAGTCCGGAGCCCACAGTTACTCCCGAGCCCAGTCCGGAGCCTACAGTCAGCCCCGAGCCCAGCCCGGAGCCCACGGTCACTCCCGAGCCTAGCCCGGAGCCCACAGTCAGCCCCGAACCCAGCCCGGAGCCCACGGTCACTCCCGAGCCCAGTCCGGAGCCCACGGTCAGCCCCGAACCTTCTCCGGTTCCCGATGGCAGCGTGACGCTGGACAACCGGACGGACAGCCAGATTACCTTGGGCAATGCGGATCAGGTATTTGAGGCCAACACCATGATTGTTGTGGAGAACATCGTAGACGGGGAAATCTACAACCGCGTGGAGGAAGCACTGAAGGATGTCGTATCCGGCATGGACCGTGTGGCCATTCTGGAGATGACTGCCATGTGCAACGGCGTGCCGGTACAGCCCAATGGAGCCGTGCAGGTCACCTTTGAAATTCCTGACAACCTCTCTGCCGATGATCTAAAGCTGTACTATGTGGCTGAGAATGGCACAAAGGAAGAGATGCCGATTACCGTGGACAAACATTCCAACACGGTTACTGCGAACCTCACTCACTTCAGTACCTATGTGCTGGCCAACGTTGCGCCGGTTCAGGGCGGCGGTGGCGTACCCAGCACTGGAGATACCAGTCAGACGCTGTTTTTTGCAGGCACCTTGGTTGCAGCCCTGTGTTTGTTGGGTGGCATGAATTTGGTGCATAAGCGTCGCAAAGCATAAACGCACGCCAACGGAACATGACGTTGAAAAGACAAGAGCTCACCCGAGAGGGTGGGCTCTTGTTGTGTGTGGTCTGAGTTTCTGGTATCTGCGAAAAACATAGAAAAGAACTGGCATTTATCCCAGGAGTGTGATAATATACTATGATGCACCGGACTGTGTTCTGGGCAAAAATAAAAATGAGGTGATGACCTTGTCCTTTTTACAGGCAATCTTTATGGGCTTCGTTCAGGGAGTGGCAGAATTTCTGCCCATCTCCAGTTCCGGGCATCTGACCCTGCTCCAGCATTTCTTTCAAGCGGAAGAGGTAGATAACCTGTTTAACATCCTGCTGCACTTTGCCACACTGCTGGCGGTGTGCGTGGTGTACTGGAAAGACATTGTGGAGATGGTGGTCGAGTTTTTCAAGGGAATTGGCTCTCTGGTGGGCGGTCCCGGCCGTCGGGAGTCCCGGCCTCCCGAGGCGCGTCGCCTGGTAATGATGATCATTGTGGGTACGTTGCCCCTCCTTGTGGTGCTTCCCCTGGAGGATACGGTGGAGAAATTGGGCAATTATCCTGCCGCGGTGTCTGTGATGTTGTTGATCACCGGCTGCATTCTCTTCTTCTCCGATCGCTTGGGCGGTGGGCGTAAGACGGCTCGCACCGCCACCATCAAGGATGCCCTGCTGGTGGGTGTGGCCCAGGCGGTTGCCACCATCCCCGGTATTTCCCGTTCGGGCAGCACCATTTCTGCCGGCCTCATGCTGGGGTTCAACCGGGAGTTTGCCGTTCACTACTCCTTCCTGCTCTCTCTGCCCGCCGTGTTGGGCGCCACACTGCTCAAGGTGGTCAAGGCCTTCGGGGATCAGGGGATTGATACCAGCTTGCTGCCCAAGTACATCGCCGGTATGGTCGTAGCCGGTGTGGTGGGGTATTTCTCCATCCAGCTGGTAAAACTGCTGGCAAACAAAGGAAAGTTTGGCAACTTCGCATACTACTGCTGGATTGTGGGCGTGGTGTCCCTGATTGCCGGATTTATCGTACTCTGAGATTAGGAGGAAGCCATGGCTTCGACACAGAAGAAAACCACCAAAAGCGGCGGAAAACGAACCCAAAGCAAATCCACTGCCGCCGCCAAGGGCAGTCGGAAGAAGCCTGCCCCCAAGGCCCCTTCCTTTCACCGTGAAATTGGGGGATTGGTGTGCCTGGTACTGGCCTTTTTCGGGTCGTTTGGCTACTTTGGTGTCCGGGCCGCGTTTATTGATTTGTTTTGTGATCTGCTGCGGGGGCTGTGTGGATATGGGTACTATCTGGCGCCGCCCATCTTGGTGCTGTGCGGGTACATTCTGCTCTTTCACCGCCGCCGCCCGGTGCGCCTGCGCCTGACCTGCGCGCTGCTGGTGCCGGTGCTGGTGGGAGCCATCTTCCACCTGATGCTCAGCGGAAATCGCTTTACTTGGGGGATGCCCCTGCTGGGGCAGCTGTGGCAGACCGGCGTGCAAAATGCCTCGGGTGGGGTGCTGGGTGGCCTGCTGGGGGTGTCCTTCCGCTATGCCTTTAGCCAGGTAGGGGCGATGGTGGTGCTCATCCTCGCCCTGATTCCCGTTCTGCTCTATGCCTTTAACCGCACCCCCATGGAGCTCTACCTGGACATCCGCGGTTGGATGGAGGAGCGGGAAGAGGCCCGGGAAGAGCAGTGGGAGGAGGAAGAGGAGCTCCAGGAGTATGTGGAGCCGGAGCCCCCGGCCCCCCGGAAAAAGGGAAAGAAGAAAGCCATTGACATTCCGGTGGACGATCCTCTCACTGAGAAGGAACCCACCCGCCCGGTGACTACCGTGCGCAAGAAGAAACTCTTTGACAAGGTCTCCAAAGTACCAACCCCCGACCAGGTGCTCACCGATACGGTGACTCCCAATCTGGAAGAGGAGAAGCCGGAGTACGAGGACATGCCGGAGATTTTCCCGGTGCCGGAACCGGTGGTGGAGAAGCAGGCTGTGGCCCCGGAGGTGGAGCCCACGCCTGCCCCAAAAGCACAGCCCACCATGGAAAAGGTCTCCCGTCAAGAGGCCCAACAGGCCCAGGTCCAGGTGGCTCAGGAGATCGAGGCGGGGATGGACCAGGACACAGGGGTATACCGCTATCCCCCTGTATCTCTGCTCCATGAGGGCAATGGCATGGCCGCGGCTGCCGCTGGGGAGCTTCAGACCAACCAGCAGCGGCTGCAAGATGCCCTGGTCTCCTTCGGGGTGGACGCCCACATTGTCAATGTCACCCGGGGCCCCTCGGTGACCCGGTATGAGCTGGAACTGGAGCAAGGGGTGAAGCTGAATAAGATCACCAATCTCTCCGATGACATCGCCCTGGCCCTGGGCGCCTCCGCCGTGCGTGTGGCCCCCATCCCCGACAAGATTTCCACGGTGGGCATTGAGGTGCCCAACCGCCAGGTGAGCCCGGTAGCCATCCGGGACGTCATTAGCGACCGGGCATTCACCGACAGCCCCTCCAAGGTCTCCTTTGCTGTGGGAAAGGACATCGGGGGCAACTGCGTGGTGGGCAACATCGCCAAGCTGCCCCATATGCTCATTGCCGGTACCACGGGTTCCGGTAAGTCGGTGTGTACCAACTCCCTCATCATCTCCCTGTTGTACAAGGCCACCCCGGATGAAGTGCGCCTCATTATGGTGGACCCGAAGATGGTGGAGTTGGGGGTGTACAACGGCATTCCCCATTTGCTCATCCCCGTGGTCACCGATCCCAAGAAGGCCGCCGGAGCCTTGCAATGGGCGGTGTGTGAGATGATGAAGCGGTACAAGGCGTTCTCTGAGGTGGGAGCCAAGGACCTGGCCTCCTACAACAATCACGCCCGAAAGAGCGGGCGGGAGACTTTGCCGCAAATTGTGGTGGTCATCGACGAGTTGGCCGACCTGATGCTGGTGGCCGCCAAGGAAGTGGAAGAGTCCATCTGCCGGGTGGCCCAGATGGGCCGTGCCTCGGGGATGCACTTGGTGATTGCCACCCAGCGTCCCTCCGCCGACGTCATCACGGGCCTGATGAAGGCCAACATCCCCAGCCGCATTGCCTTTGCGGTGGCCTCTAGCCTGGAGTCCCGCATCATTTTGGACACCACCGGCGCGGAGAAGCTGGTGGGCAAGGGCGACATGCTCTATGCCCCGCTGGGCCAGGGCAAGCCCCAGCGTGTCCAGGGCTGCTTCATCTCGGAGGAGGAAGTGGCCCAAGTGGTGGACTTCATCAAGCAAGGTGGAACCGCCCGCTATGACGAGTCGGTGATGCACGAGATCGAAAAGCACGCCGAGGAGAAGGAAAAGGGCTCCAAGGGTGTGGGCGGCTCGGACCCCAACCAGGGGGGAGACTATGACGAGCTGCTCCCCGCCGCCATTGATGTGGTGTTGGATGTGGGGCAGGCCTCCGTGTCCATGCTCCAACGCCGCCTGAAGCTGGGCTACGGGCGGGCGGCCCGTCTGGTGGACCAGATGGAGGAGAAGGGTGTAGTGGGTCCCTTTGAGGGCTCCAAGCCCCGCCAGTTGCTGATTACCAAGGAGCAGTGGCAGGAGATGCAGTACCGCCAGAACATGGTGGACAAGGCTCCTGAGCCCTCAGAGCCAGTGCCGGAGGAGTTGCCCTATGAGGGGGACGCCGTGGAGCAGAGCCGGGATTTACCACCCTTTTAACAAAAAATCTGGACAGAACTTGGGTTCTGTCCAGATTTTTCTTATTTCAGGAAATTATTGAAACCAGCTGTGTTCCCGACTGTCCACCACGTCCAGCGCGGCAGAGAGCATCTGGGCAGCTTCCCCCCGAGTGAGGGTATCGGAGAGGGTGGCACCGGGGGCCACCACGTCCAGGGCCTCCAGGTTGGCCACCGATTGGCTGGCCCAGGTGGGGATCTCTTGGCTGACAGATGTGGTGTGAATGGGAATGTCCGTGGAGCACAAAAGCTGCTCCAGCATCACGGCGGCTTCCAGTTCTGTGATGGAGTCAGAAGGGGAGAACACCACCTGGCCGTCCTCGTTTTGCTGGCCCAGTCCGGCCCCTTGCATCACCGCGGCGGAGACATACCCCTTAGCCCAGGCGGAAATGTCCCCATCATCGTAAAATCCGGTGGTGGAAACGTCGTCCAGGGGCTGGGTCTGGGTCACGGCCATGGCCAACACCAGAAATTCCTCCCGGGTGAAGGGCTGCTCGGGGTCAAAGTAGGCCACCCCGGCCATTTGCCGGCCCACATATACGCCCTCTTCCGCCAGGCGCATGGCGGCATAGTGGGAGGGGTTGCCATCCAGATCCGCATAGGTCACCCCGCAGGTGGGTACCGAGATGGTCACCTCCACGGTGGCAGGCTCGGAGGCATTGCCCATGCTGTCTACAGCCACATAAGAAAACACGTCGGAGCCTTTTTTGTTCTCGTAGGGGGTGTACCAGAAGGTGGAGGAGTTGTCCTCACTCACCGTTACCTGCCCCCGGGCAGGGCTGTCCACGACCTGGAAGGTGAGCAGGTCTCCATCCGGGTCTACGGCGGAGAAGGTGCTGGAAATGGCAATGCCCTGATAGGTGGACAGGGTGAGGTTTTGCGCCACAGGGGCGGCATTGTCCTGGCTAGTGCTGACGGTGGTGACCACCGCGGCGGACACCGGCATGGTCAGCGCACCGATGAGCAGCAGGGAGAGAAGGGAAAGTCGATATTTCACAAGAGGGTGCCTCCTTGCTCTGAGTTGATACCCCTAGCATACCCCAAAAAGGAAAAACAATTCCCTCAATTTCGATCTTTGAGCCAGCTGGGCAGTGGGCGCATTTTGATACCGGACACCATGCCCATGGCCACAAAAAGGGTGAGGGTGGAGGAACCACCATAGCTGAAAAAGGGAAGGGTCAGACCGATGACCGGGGCTACATACAGACACATGCCCACATTGAGGATGGTTTGAATCATCAGCATGGCGGCAATGCCCATGGCAATGTAGGCGGACATGTGGCTTTTGGCTTGACGGGAGACCCACACACAGCGGAGAATGATGGCAAAGAGGAGCAGCAGCACCAAGCAGCACCCCAGAAGCCCCAGTTCCTCGCCGCACACGGCGAAAATGAAGTCGGTGTGACGGGCGGGCAGGTTTTGGGACAGAGAGGACTGGGTCTGTTTGCCGTGGAGGTAGCCCATGCCTGTGACCTGGCCCGAGCCAATGGCCAGCAGAGAGCGGCTCTGCTGCCAGCCCCGGCCCAGAGGGTCCAGACTGTGGTCAAAGACCACCCGAAAGCGCATGATCCGGTAGTCGGTCCAGAACTTGGTGTGAGGCAGCACAAAGTTCCACAAAAGCACCACACTGGACACCAGGGGAATGCCCACACCCAAAAACCAGCGTTTTTGTACGCCACCCACCCAGGCCATGATGACAAAGATGAACAGATACACCAGCACCATGCCGTAGTCACCAGAGAGCACGGCCAGAAGCCCGGCAAAGAGCATGGTCAAGCCCACGTACTTCAAAAGAGAGGTAAAACGGCTCACCCCAAAGGAGCGTTGGTGATTGATGAGCCAGGCCATGACGCAGATGTAGGCCAGCTTGGCCATCTCGCCGGGCTGGAAGCCAGTGGAAAGGCCGGGAAGGAATACCCAGCTGCGGTTGCCGGTGCCGTCGTCTCGACCAAAGGGGAGCAGAAGCAGGATAATGACAATGCCCAGCAGCAAAAAGATCTTCCACCACTTTTCCAGGAGAAATTCCAGGTCAACGAAGCTGATTACCATGTAGATGATGATGCCAAGAAAGAGAAATATGGCTTGCTTGAGGGGATAGCTGTGCAGGGCAGGATCATAGCGGGTGGCGCTGTACACCAAAAGCAGGCCAAAGAGGTTGGCACACACACACAAGATCAGGAGCAATACATCGCCTTTTTTAAAGAAATCACGAAGGCCTTCCATGGGGGACATCGGGATCCTCCTCTCGAGAGATGGGAAATGACGAAAAGGTAAAGAACAGTATAGCACACTTGGGTGGTATGTGCTATACTATTTCGAAAGAGTTTACAAGTTGAGGTGAACGGCTATGCAATACATCACCCACAGCCCGGAGGAAACCCGGGCGTTGGGTTGCAAGCTGGCGCAGGCCCTTTGGGGCGGTGCCGTTGTGGCTTTTACCGGGGATTTGGGAGCGGGAAAGACCGCGTTTGTCTCCGGCATGGCAGAGGGACTGGGCATTGAGGAGCGGGTGACCAGCCCTACTTTTACTATCGTCAATGAATACGAGGGGGGACGCCTTCCTCTGTTCCACTTTGACATGTACCGCCTGGGCAGCGCCGACGAGCTGTTCCACATCGGCTGGGAGGACTACCTGGCTCGGGACGGCGTGTGCGCCGTGGAGTGGAGCGAAAATGTGGATGAGGCCCTGGATGGGGATACGGTGCGGGTGGACATCTCCCGGGGGGAGGACGACAACACCCGTGTGATTACCATTGAGGGGGTACAGCTATGAAAATTTTGGCACTGGAGACGTCGGCCATCACCGCATCTGTGGCCATCTGCGAGGATGAGAAGCTGCTGGGGCAGACCTTTCAAAACAGCGGCCTGACCCATTCGGTGACCCTGATGCCCATGGTTACCCAGCTTTTGGATAACGTGGGACTGACCATGCAGGAAGTGGACGTGGTGGCGGTGGCTGCCGGCCCCGGCTCCTTTACCGGGGTGCGCATCGGGGTGGCGGCGGCCAAGGGACTGGCTTGGCCGGATGGAAAGCTCTGCGCCCCTTGCTCCACCCTGGAGTCCATGGCATGGCAGTGCGCCCACATGGAGGGGGAGATCTGTGCGGTGATGGACGCCCGGCGCAACCAGGTTTATGCCGCCCGATTCCTGGCCCACGATGGGGTTCTCACCCGGCTCAGCCAGGACGCTGCCATTGGCCTGGACCAGCTGGCGGAAGAACTTGAAATATCCGGAAATCGAAAATTTCTCGTTGGAGATGGCGCGGCTTTGTGTTATAATTTCCTGAGAGAGCGGGGAATATCCGCCACCTTGATGCCGCCCCACCTGGTTTATCAGACCGCGTGGGGGGTGGCACGGGCGGGGTTGGAGATGGCCCGCAACCATCAGTTGGTGTCCGGGGCGGCCATGGCGCCCCAGTACCACCGCCTGAGCCAGGCCGAACGGGAACGCCTGGAGCAGGGCAAATCGTTGACCAAGTAACCACGAAAGAAAAGAGGTTTATGATGATGGAAAAAGTACACGTTTTGGATCATCCTCTCCTGCAGCACAAACTTTCTATTCTCCGGGACAAGAACACCGGTGTGAAGGACTTCCGCAACATCGTCTCGGAGATCGCCGGACTGATGTGTTATGAGGCCACCCGGGATTTGCCCCTGGAGGACGTCACCATTGAGACCCCTGTGGCAACCGGAACCTTCAAGATGCTGGCGGGCAAGAAGCTGGCCGTGGTGCCCATTCTCCGTGCCGGTCTGGGCATGGTGGACGGTATTCTGAATCTGATTCCCTCCGCCAAGGTGGGCCACATCGGCCTGTACCGGGACCCGGAGACCTTGGCTCCTGTGGAATATTACTGCAAGATGCCCTCCGACATTGCCGAGCGGGATGTCATCGTGCTGGACCCCATGCTGGCCACCGGCGGCTCCGCCGCCGCTGCCATCACCTTCCTCAAGGGCTACGGCTGCAAGCACATCAAGCTGATGAACGTGCTGGCCGCGCCCGAGGGCATTGCCTGCATCCAGAAGGAACACCCGGATGTGGACATCTATGTGGCTGGGCTGGATGAGAGACTCAACGACCACGGCTACATCGTTCCCGGACTGGGCGATGCTGGCGACCGCATCTTCGGAACAAAGTAAATCGTTAGACGAAAAATCTCGGACCTGCTCCCCGCAGGCCCGAGATTTTTTTATCGCTCTTTCAACAGCTTGTTCAGTTCTTCCATAAAGGTGTTGATGTCTTTGAACTGGCGGTACACAGAGGCAAAGCGCACATAGGACACTTCGTCCACATCCCGCAGTTTTTCCATGGCCAGTTCCCCAATCTGGGTGCTGGGAATTTCCCGCATCAGCTCGTTTTGCAGCGTCTGTTCGATTTCATCTGCAATGCGTTCCAGGGTGTTGGTGGGCACCGACCGCTTCTCACAGGCCTTGAGCATACTGCCCATGAGCTTGTTTTTGTCAAAGGCTTGGCGACGGCCATCCCGCTTGATGACCACCAGCGGCAGGCTCTCCATGGTCTCATAGGTGGTAAAACGCTTGTGGCAGGCCAGACACTCCCGGCGGCGGCGGATGCTGCTGCCCTCATCGGCGGGGCGAGAATCGACCACCTTGCTCTCGGGGTGCGCACAGAAGGGACATTTCACGGGTGGATCATCCTTTCCTTTGTCTTTATCATGATAAGATTGTTGAAATTATAACATAAAATTTTACGGGTGTGTAGCTTTGAAAAAATTTTTTTTCGCCTGTATAAAGGAAGAAGCAAGGGGCATACTGCTGACAGTGAGGTGATAATCATGGATAAGAATTACAGCCATACTCCCAGCAAGACCAGCCCTGAAAACTGCAAGCACCAGGGCAGCGAGAACCGCAAAAAGCAGTCTCCTGAGAATTGCAAGAAGTCCGGCATGGACAATAAGAACCCCATGGGCAAGGGCTACTAAGCCATTGACCTGAGGAGGAAGGGCGTGTGCATGAGACCATCCGGTTTCAGGCACGCGCCCTTTCATTTTGCCCCCAGGAGTTGGGCCCTGGGGGAGAGCTTTAGAGAATATTTTTCAACGAGGGCAGTTCCGCCTCCACCAGCAGTTCCAACTGGTAGAGAATGCGGGCGTTGATGGCCGCATGCTCTCCGGGCTGTTCCTTGCGCTCCAAAACGGCCAGAGCTTCTTGGAAGGAGGTGCTGACCGCGTCAATATCCTCATGGTGGAGGGTGGTGTGCAGGTAAAACATCAGGTGTTCCCACTGGGTCCAGGCCTGCTGCGTAAGTTCTAGCCCTTGGTCCCAATCTCCGTGCTGCACAGCTTCATCGGCCTGGATCAGCTGGTCCGAGAGGGACTGGGTTTGATGGGAGAGATACCACACATGAAAGGAGGCCCCAGCCACCAGTGTCGCGATGAGGATAACAGAACACAAAAGCCGTTTCATCACATGCCCTCCTTGGGGATGCAGTAGGTGTGGCCCAGATTGTCCACTGTCATGAGAAAAACCTGCTTGTGAGAGGACAGCCCACGGGCATGGAGCTGCTGGGCCAGCCATTGGTCGCCGTAGCCCCGCCCCCGCAGGTCCTGGGACAACAGCCGCCCGTCGCTGATGATGACCAGAGGCAGGCCTGGGTCTTCGGGGGATTGGCCCACTTGTTCGGCAGTGGCAGGCTGTAAGGCCGCATAGGGGAGAACGGAGAGTTGGCCGTTGGTCTCCAGAACCGCGGTATGGATTTCTTCCAAATAGGGGTGTCCCAAAATACGCAATTCCTCCAATAGTTCGTCCAGCGTCAGACGATTGGCACGCAAAGCCGCTTCCACCACCTGTCCCTGACGGACCACCACGCTGGGACGGCCACACAACAGAGTATGGAACCGGATGGATTTGTTGGACAAAATGGAGAGTATGGAGGCAGTAGCCAGCAAAATGACGATGGGAATGACTCCTGTGAGCAGGGGAATGCCGTTGTCCTGCATAGGGACACTGGCCAGATCGGCAATGATGAGGGCCAGTGTCAACTCTGAGGGCTCCAGTTCCCCCAGCTGACGCTTGCCCAGCAGGCGGATGCCCACAACGAGCATGGCATAGAGCACCAGTGTGCGAATGAGTACCACAAACATGAGAACACCTCCGGTAAAATATGGCTTATTGAACATTTTGCCCGTGAACCTATGGGGATATGCCTGCCCTTTGGCCATAATTCCGATTTTTATGATGATGTGAAAAAGCCTGAGAGAATTTCTTGTATTTTGGTCGCTTTTGCGATAAAATAGACCGAGTATATGTAAAGGTGGGATATATGTTGAAGGCAACTTTGATTCTGGCCAATGGTGCTATGTTCCAAGGTCGATCCATCGGAGCCACCGCGGATCGGGTGTGTGAGATGGTATTTAACACCTCCATGACCGGGTATCAGGAAATTTTGACCGACCCCTCCTATGCTGGACAGGGTGTGGTCATGTCCTATCCCCTCATCGGCAACTATGGAGTCAACCATGAGGACAATGAATCCTCTCGTCCCTGGGTGGAGGCGTTCGTGGTGCGCCATCTCTCTCCCCGGGGCAGCAACTTCCGCTGTGAAGGCGAGCTCAACGACTTTTTGAAAGAACACAATATTACAGGTATTGAAGGGGTAGACACCCGTGCCCTGACCAAGATCCTCCGCAATCAGGGAAGCATGAATGGCATGATTACCTGTGCGGAGCATTTTAATGTCGCCGAGATTCTGGAGCGTCTGCGGGCCTACAAGGTGGAGGGCACCGTGGAGCGGGTGACCCGCAAAGAGCAGGAAGTGTTCCCTGCGGTGGGAGAGCAGAAGTATCGGGTGGCCATGATGGATTATGGCGTGAAGCAGAACATGGTCAACTGCCTGTGCCGCCGTGGCTGCGAAGTGACGGTGTTTCCCGCCTCCACCGCCGCGGAGACGGTGCTGGAGGGCGGCTTTGACGGCGTGATGCTCTCCAACGGCCCCGGTGACCCCGCAGAGAACGTGGAAGTCATTGCCCAACTCAAGAAGCTCTATGAGAGCGACTTGCCCATGTTCGGCGTGTGCTTGGGCCACCAGATGCTGGCCTTGGCCACCGGTGCCCGCACCGGGCGTCTGGACTACGGCCACCGTGGCGGCAACCACCCGGTTCGGGACATTGCCGAGGGTCGGGTGTTCATCACCAGCCAGAACCACGGCTACATGGTGCTGGCCGACACCGTCAACCCTGACGTGGCTGAGATCAGCCATGTAAACGTCAACGACAACACGGTGGAGGGCCTGCGCTACAAGCGCCCCAATTGCTTTACCACCCAGTTCCACCCCGAGGCCAACGCCGGCCCCCGGGATACCGAGTATCTCTTTGACCGTTTCATCGCAACCATGGGAGGTGACAAGTAATGCCTAAGAATCCCGAGATCAAGAAGGTGCTGGTGCTGGGCTCCGGCCCCATCGTCATCGGCCAGGCCGCTGAGTTTGACTACGCCGGCACCCAGGCTTGCCGCGCTTTGAAGGAAGAGGGTCTGGAGGTCGTACTGGTCAACTCCAACCCCGCCACCATTATGACTGACAAGGACATTGCCGATCATGTTTACATCGAGCCTTTGAACATCCCCACCGTCACCCAGGTCATTGAAAAAGAGCGTCCCGACTCCATCCTGCCCACCCTGGGCGGCCAGACGGGCCTGAACCTGGCCATGGCCCTCCACGAGAACGGCACCTTGGCCGAGTACGGGGTGAAGCTGCTGGGCACCTCTCCCGAGTCCATCCGCAAGGCGGAGGACCGCCAGGGCTTTAAGGACTGCATGGAGGAGATTGGACAGCCCTGTGTCACCTCTGAAGTGGTGGAGAGCGTGGAGGATGCCGTGTCCTTTGCTAATACCATCGGCTACCCTGTCATCGTCCGTCCCGCCTACACCCTGGGCGGCACCGGCGGCGGCATCGCCTACGATGAGATGTCCCTGCGTGAGATTGCCGACCGCGGCATCAATCTCAGCCGTGTCAACCAGGTTTTGATTGAGCGCTGCATTGCCGGCTGGAAGGAAGTGGAGTTCGAGGTGCTGCGGGACTCCGCCGGAAACGTCATCACCGTGTGTTCTATGGAGAACATCGACCCTGTGGGTGTGCACACCGGCGACTCCATTGTGGTGGCTCCCACCCAGACCTTGGCCAACCGGGAGTTCCAAATGCTGCGTACCGCTGCTCTGGACATCATCACCGCCTTGAAGATCGAGGGCGGCTGTAACTGCCAGTTCGCCTTGAATCCCGACAGCTTTGAGTACGCCGTCATCGAGGTCAACCCCCGTGTATCCCGTTCCTCTGCGCTGGCCTCCAAGGCCACCGGCTACCCCATCGCCAAGGTGGCGGCCAAGGTGGCTCTGGGCTACACTCTGGACGAGATTCCCAACGCCGTCACCGGCAAGACCACGGCTTGCTTCGAGCCCACCCTGGACTACTGCGTGCTGAAGATTCCCCGCCTGCCCTTTGATAAGTTCACCACCGCCAGCCGCACCTTGGGTACCCAGATGAAGGCTACCGGTGAGGTGATGGCCATTGCCAACTCCTTCGAGGGGGCTCTGATGAAGGCCATTCGCTCCCTGGAACTGAATGTGCGGGCCCTGAAGCTGGACAAGCTGGATGACCTGTACACTGATGAGGTGGAGGACCTGCTGGCCCAGGTCACCGACGAGCGTCTGTTCGTGGTGGCGGAGGCTCTGCGCCGTGGCGTGTCCCCCCGCAAGATCAACCAGATCACCAAGATGGATCTGTGGTTCCTGGATGGTTTCCAGCGGATCATCGACATGGAAGAGCGTCTCAAGGCCTGCCGTGGTGTGCCCGACGTGGACACGCTGAAAGAGGCCAAGGAGATGTGCTTTGCCGACAGCTACATTGGCAAGCTGTGCGGCATGGAGCAGAAGGACGTCAAGGCCCTGCGGGAGAAGTACGGCATTGTCCCCTCCTTCAAGATGGTGGACACCTGCGCCGCCGAGTTTGATGCAGAGACCCCCTATTACTACTGCACCTACGACGGTGAGAACGAGGCCGATGGCGGCGACCACCAGCGCAAGAAGGTGCTGGTGCTGGGCTCCGGCCCCATCCGCATCGGCCAGGGCATCGAGTTCGACTACTGCTCCGTGCACTCCGTGTGGGCCTTGAAGAAGCTGGGCTATGAGACCATCATTGTCAACAACAACCCCGAGACCGTGTCCACCGACTTCGACGTGGCGGATAAGCTGTACTTTGAGCCTCTGACCGCTGAGGCCGTGCAGAACATCGTGGAGCAGGAGAAGCCCTGGGGCGCGGTGGTGCAGTTCGGCGGCCAGACCGCCATCAAGCTGGCCAAGGCCCTCACCGACATGGGTGTGCCCATCCTGGGCACCTCTTCCGACGGCGCGGACGCCGCCGAGGACCGTGAGCGC
>CALXDO010000077.1 GCA_944387075.1 uncultured Oscillospiraceae bacterium
CCGCCTTGGTGATGTCCAAGGCCTGGGTTTCCCCAATGGCCTGTTTCAGTTTCTCCTTCACCTCTGCCTGGGTTTTGCCCAGCACGTTCTTGTAGATGGCCTTCCCCGTCTCCGGGTCATGCCCTGCCGTATATCGGCCTTCCCAGCGCCCGTCTTTTCTCTTGCGGATGCTGCCTTCACCGTTGGCTCGTTTTTTAGCCATTCCCATTCACCTCCCAATCCGCTTCTTTCTTTTGGATGTCATTCCACTCCAGTTCCTTGGCAATCTCCCATGCCAGTTTGAACCCGGCTGTGAAGCTGGCCAGAGAAGTCTCATCCCGCAACAGGGTCTGTGCATCAACCAGCTGCATCAATTTACGCCGCTGCACCTTGTTCAGGCAGTCCCGCACTTCCCGGCGGGCCAGCTCAATCTCCTCCTTCAGTTCTGTGAAGTCTGGTTTTTGGAAGAATCTCTGATGTAGGGCACTCATGTAATCATTCATGATGTATCGCCTCCTTTGCAGCAACACACAATACCCTAACCGGGGGAGGATAGCCAGGGGAACGGGGCAGAATTATCAGAACAGTAACAATCTATCCTGGGCCTGTTCTTTGTTAACCCTGTACTATTTTAGGGCTCCGCACATGGACGTGCGGAGCCCCTGGATTACACCATCTGTTGGCTGTCTTCGTGGTCATCTTCTTTATGTCCCATGGCAATCTTTTTTCTCTGTTCTTTGGCCAGTGCCTTTCGATCTCCGTGTCCATGCCGGGTGGTGGCATCCATGATATCGTCATCGCCACCACCCTCCAGTCTGGAGAGTAGCCGAAGTACCTGGTTGGTTAGGTCAGCACCTTCCACATCAGGATACATACCGGCACTGCTGCCGCTGCTGAACTCATGATGATAATGGGAATCCATCTGCGGAGCGTGGAAATCGCCTCCTGGGTACTCTTCTGAAAGGCTGTCTGGATCGCTGAGAGTTCCCTGGTAAACTCGTCTCTCCTCTTCCCATCCCGTTTCTGTTCCTCCTTCATCTGGGAGAGGATGTCCCCCATGGCCTGGTAGGTTTCCTGATTGATGGCCTGTGTCTGCTCCAGCCACTGATGGAGTTGTTCTGCCGTAGTCAGGGGCTTCAGGCTCTCCTTGGTTGCCAGTGCTGGCATGGATGACCGGATATCCTCCTGAAGGGCCAGGGTGTGCTGCAGGACTGCTTCCAGTCGCTCCACCGTCTGCACCGGCATGGTGTACAGGACATTGGGTTTCTGGTCTATCATGGTAGGCAGTGCCGTCCGTTGTTTGAGGGTGTTCAAGGTGCTGTTTTGCTGTCTGGTTTCGTATTCTGAATTCATGCTCCATCCGTTCCTTTCTGAATTTCAGTTCGTGTAGCTTATCGTCTCTGCACTTCATGCCAGAGGGTGTGCTGTAGGTGATGTGCTTTCGATTCTCCTCCCAGCGTACCTGATAGCCCCGCCGGTTCATCTCCTGTATGAACTCCTCCCGGCTGCCAGCTCGACGCATAACCGCCTCCACGGTGGTGATCAGCTGGAATTTCCAGCTCTCGCCCCGCATAGCAGCCCGGTATTCCCCGGCCTTCAACCCCTTGGTTTGATGATCCTGCTGGTACGGCTTCAAGGTTGATCGGCCATGTTTCATACAGATCTGGTCGCTGACCTTCCTCATCTGTTCCAGGGTTTTGGGGGTGAAGTGGAGCTTTTTCCCGGTCTCTGGATGGACCGAGTTGACCACCAGATGGGAGTGTAGGTGCTCCCTGTCCACATGGGTTGCCACCAGCACCTCACAGCCGGGGAAGAATTGCTCTGCCAATTCCAGGCCGATCTCATGGGCCTGGGCGGGGGTGAGGTCTTCTTCCGGGGAGAAGGACTGAGTGTACTGGTAGAAGAAGGTGCCGTTGTCTTTTCCGTAGAGCCGCTTGGTGGCCATGAAGCTCTGCATGGCCACATCTGCCACGCAGTTGACGCCTGTGAGATAGCGGTTACCCTCCTCGTCCACAGTCTTCTTTGGCTGGGATACATACTGGATCACCCGTCCCATACTTCCTGCCGTTTGCTTGAGCTCCTTGATGAAGCTACAGGTTGCCATGGTGGATCACCGGGCCTTTCTCCGCCAGATTGCTCACTGCCTCATAGGTCTTGCCCAGGGCTGCAGTAAGCTCCTGCAGGTAGGCAGTCTGCACTCTCCCCTGGTGGGCCAGGGTGGTCAGCTGGTTTAGGTTTTTGCCCCAGGCACGCAGCTCCGTCAAAATGGGTTTGAGTTCCTCCATCACATAGATGGGCTCATTCAGTGCGGCATCCAGCAGATACTCCTGTTGGCTCAGCCCAGAGCGCTTGATCTTTGCGCTGATCTGCTTCCTCTCGGCTGGGGTTACCCGGAAGGCCACCACCTGATTTCTGGTTCGCATTGTGATACTTTTTCACCTCCGTATAAAAAATTCGGTATGTTGCCACCCCCTTTTTGGGGGGAACGACAACATACCAAATTTTTTCGTGGATAGCCATACCAAACAGGCAGAGTTAAGAGAAAGTTATCATTTGTAGGATTGCTCCATTGGGAAGGCTTTTATCTTTGTTTATGTGGCGCAATTCTTGAGGTGTGGAGATGAGGCGTTGCCGCCGGTCAGGGAAAAGTGGGTGCGGGCTTCTGCCCGCAAAAAGGCGTTTGGCAGCCGCTTGCGGCAAGCCAAATGCTCTACTTGCCCCACCCAAGGGTGGGTAAAATCGCTCCCCCACTACTGCAGACTTTGATCCGCACTGCAGGGCGATGTGGTGTGGTTCTTTCGTTGACTGCCCACGCCCTTAGAAACCCGCCCACTGAGAGGGCACACAACGGCTCACAACGGGCAAGAAGCGGGAAAGTTGCTTGTGTGCCGCAGCCCCTGCCTTTTCTTTGTATTGCGTGTTAGTTTTTGATATTCCTTAAAAGAGAAAAAACAGGCCAAAGTTCTTTTTTGGCCTGTTTTGATATTTCTTGAGTTATTGGAATTAAGGCAATTGCCCTCTTTGGCAATCTTCCATCTTTTTTGTGTGGTTCTTATATGTGTTCCAAGTCGGCTCATACTCTGCCGTTGCCTGATTGCCCCACATTGCCCAACCTTCCCGATCTCCACGAGCAAACAATTCAAGAAACGGGCCTGGAGAACAACTTTCAATTAAGGGAATAAACTCATCCGGCTTTCTGGAATGCTCTCGTTTCTGTGCCCTAATCAGATTTACCTGCGACCTGGCTGGAGGTAATGTTCTGTTTCCGCTTCCGCCTCTCACACCAAAGAGGAGAATTTCTGTCACATTTCTAAAATAGAAACCCACTCCCCGACCATCCGGTCCGCCGTCTTTCCTAACCTTTTCCCAGATGATATTGCCTTTGTATTCGAAGCCCCAGGCTTTCATAACGGCAAGACCATCGGGAAGAAGGGCATTAGGAACCCAAAGATATAGGTGGCTCTTCTCCGCTGCAACTTCAGATACAGGCAGTGCCATAATATCCTCAAGTTCCATTGTTTCATAACGGTTTAGACGTTTGTGTTCTGGAGCCACTTTGCCTGTCCGATTCTGGAATCTCCATGGGGGATCGGCATATATTGTTGAATATTTTTGGTGCCCGCAAAACCGCAACAGGTTTTCAGCTGTTTCCTGGATTGTGCTCATCGATGTATCCTTCCTCCCAATCTGTAATGCACTTTTTCTTCATACCTATTGCCAGAATGGGACACCCTCCATTTCTGCGAGAATCGAGGCGGTATGTTAGCTTGCCCATCCACGTAGTACTTGCTCCATACTTTCGCAGAATAGGCTTCCACAGGTTCGCTTTTGCGTCATAGTCGTAAACAGTCCTGAAAACATCATTCAGTTCCGCAGATCTGGTAATGATAATTCCAGCACTGACGATGTCACAGTCATAATAAGTCCGCATTGCCAGCAAATCACGATCAAAAGTTTGATCTTTACTGTTCCACTCGAGGTCAAAAGCAATTCGATTTTTCAAGAAATCAATATTATGCCCATCAATGTATCCAGGGATAATCTTTTCTTCGAAGGGTTCAGACGAAAAACGGCCACGTTGTTCGGCTTGCCGTGGATAAAACTTAATATGGAGATCGCCGGATATGCGAATCTCTCTCCATCCATACGGATACAGAACATCATCAAATTTCTTCGGAATATTTGTTTCATTTCCGCCAGCTTCCCGAAGATCGTCAGTCGTAATACTCAATCGGTGCAAACAATCTACAATTTCATTCCATTCTTCCTGGAACGCCTGTGTAATGATTTCAAGCGCATGATTATAGTTGTGAAATTCAAACTTCTCTAAAAGCTCAGGAGCAACATATTCTTCAATATTCATAATCCTGTCCTCCATGCGTTTTAGATATTATAACACCTTTCTTTTTTCTTTTCACCATCCTTTTTCGAAATCTCATATAGTTTTCAGAAACCTCTGAATTTCATATATGGACAGTCCAGACTGCTGTGAAAACTGCTTCAAAGAAATCTGCTTGCGTCGATAGAGGTCGTAAAACTTCCAAAATGCCTTGGGGGGTTCTATCAGTTCTTGGTTTTCCATGCACTTTGTCCTCCTTGATTCAAGTTTGGTAATTTAAGAACATAGCACACTTCCAACCAAAAAGCTACTGCATCTCTAAAATTTTTTCAGTTGAAACAACTATTCAAACTCACTTGATACTCCTGTTATCACAAGCTACTATTAACATCATATTTATCTGTAACTAAACCTTGTTTCTGCGAAAACTGGTTAAGGGGCTTAGACCCATATTCTGACCCAGACCACGAAAAACCTAGGTGGGAACAATGAAAAGAACAGCGTCAGAAGAGATTTGATCTCGAGGTCTAAATGGCGAAAGAGTACCAAAAAGCACTAAATAAATTCCCGAACTGCAGCTCATAACCCGGAGGTCGTAGGTTCAAATCCTGCCCCCGCAACCAAAAATCCCAGAGGCGTCAGCGTCTGGGATTTTACTTATTCCCTCTTACCTATTCACTATTCACTCAAAACAGTCCACATCCGGGATTTTTGGAGTGAATAAGTTATAGTGAATAGGGAAGAGGTATTTTTGTCTAACCCTCTGCCCGATGCGCTTGACCCAAACCGTGACCCATACGGGAGTTTGGATTGATTAAAGCTAGTGAATTTTACGGAAAGGGAAGTCTGTTTTATGGCCCATCCATACACAGCCGAGTTTGTTGAATTTTGCAGAAATAATATACATATCCAGGGCACTACATCAGTATACCATTCGTTGCCCATCTGTATTATTGACTGCGTATATTCTCTGCGTACAAAATATAAATCTGTGACTGTTCCGATTGTCCATAGATATGCGGACACCTACTTGAATGGAAATGTGATGGACACAGATGACAATCTATCCCTTTTCCTAGAACATATGAATCATTGTGGATTACAGTATTTTGCGGATAAGGTCGTGTGTAATCATCAAAAGCTTGGCGGCATTCCCAAAGAAGAGATATGCTATAAAATTGCAACATACCTGAAGTGTCTTAATATCAACACCCTTGCTGAATTCAGAGATTATTCCCACCCTGAACTGCTGGAAATCGTTTTGAATGGAATAAAGGGCTTCGGAGATGCAGGAGTAAATTATCTGTTTATGCTTGCCGGAGATACGAGCAGATGTAAACCGGATGTCCATATTCACAGGAGTATCCGGGATGCTTGCGGAAACGATGTCACCAATGATGAATGCCAGATTATTTTTACAGAAGCAGTTGCTGAAATGCAGACAGAACACCCGAACCTTACCGTAAGAGATTTGGACTTTGCTGTTTGGTCCCACTACCGCGTTTGAAGAAAGACAAGTTGCTGCTTTTCCCTTTAACCTAGAGAAAATAGTATGTACGCTGTCATTGGTGTTTGGCACAATTAGCCCTGTATTGTCCCCGCCAGCACACTCCCCAT
>CALXDO010000078.1 GCA_944387075.1 uncultured Oscillospiraceae bacterium
GGAAGAAGGGGTTCCACGATTGACCACAGTTCATCACTTACTAGCTTCTTTGGCATACCTTTCACCTCCACTAGCATTATATCTCATCATCCGTAGCTTGTCTGGCTTTTGTTAGGCGCTCTAAGGACCTCCCTGGGGTACCAGGCTGGACATGCGTCAAATCCCCCTCGGCCCGGAATGTCTTGCTGTGGCTCCTGTCACTGCCACCATACCAGGTTTTCATGGCAACCGGCCCTACAGCCTGGAGGTTCCTGCGTCCGGGCCTACTCTGACCAAGCGGTGTTGCCACCGCCGGGAGCCGGGCCACCGGCAGCTGGGAACAGCTGCACACCAGGGTGAGGCCCTGGCGGTAGGCGTACCACCATACAGAGGAGCAGGCACTCCCCATAGAACACCCAGCCATCTATGTGACACCACCAGAACCAGGGCCGAAACGAGGAGCATGCAGGCGCAGGAAGTACCGCGGGGTGGATTCCAAAGGCGGGGGAAGACCCCCGCCTTTGGCGATTCTTTCCCCCATTTCTCATCGGGGAGAAATGGGGCCCAGCGGAGCGTCCCCCCAGGCTGGCAAGCCTGCTCCTGGTCGCTGGGAGCAGGGCAGGCCCTTCCGTCACCACCTGATGGCGGCGTCCCCTCTCCCAGAGGGAGGGGAAAGGGGGTACAACAATGGCCTGCCGTGGACTTCCACAGCAGGCCATCGCATGGTTAATGTTTCTGGGGGGCATAAGCCACAACCGTGCGGCGGTTGGGCTCGGTGCCGGTGGAGTAGGTGCTCACACCAGCCACGTCCTGCAAGGCGGCGTGGATGACATGCCGCTCATAGGCGTTCATAGCCTCCAGGGTAATGTTGCGGCGGTATTTGACCACCTTGGCCGCGGTCTTGTGGGCCAGTCGCTGGAGGGCTTCCTCCCGGCGGGCCCGATACCCCTCCGCATCCACATGGATGCGCACCCGGTGGCTGCGGCCTCGGTTGACCACATAGCCGGTGAGCTGCTGAATGGCATCCAGGGTCTCGCCCCGGTGGCCAATGAGGGCGCCCATGTTCTCGCCCTCCAGCACCACCTGATAGGTGTCCCCATCCCGGGTCACCCGGGAGGTGGCCTCCACCCCCATCTGGGCAAACAGGCCGGACTGGAAGCGGACAATGGCCTGGGCCACGTCATCTTCCACAACCTCCGCCTGGGGTGTGGAATTCTCCACAGGCTGCTCCTTCTCCGGCTCCACCGCCGCCATGACAGGGGCAGCCTTGGGCTGCTCCACCACGGGGGCGGCGGGCTTCTCTGCGACCTCCTCCTCGGGGGCCTCGTAGGTGAGCTTGACCTTGGCCGGCACCGAGCCAATGCCCAAAAATCCGGTCTTGCCCCGCTCCAAAATTTCCACAGACACATCGTCCCGGTCCAGGCCCAGCTGAGCCAAACCCTTGGCGATGGCCTCGTCCTCGTTCTTGCCGGTCACTTCAATAAACTTCAGCACGATGGTGCACTCCTTCCTTAGCCCTTGGGGTTCTGGTCTTCGCTTTCGGGGGCATAGGCCTCCTCATAGTCTCCGTCCTGCTCGGTCTCCGTCTCTTTCTCCACCGAAACAGGCTCCACCGGGGTGGACACAGGGGGGATCACCGAAGTGGCCGGGGTCTGCTCCTCCTCCTGGGCCTCCACCGGCTCCTCATCCACCACTTGGCGGCTGGGATTGGGGTCCACATAGGGGGTGATGGGGTAGCGGTTGGGGTCATACGCGCGGCCACGGGCATAGGTGCGCATCCCCTCCCGGCTGGCGGTGAGGTCCACACCCTTTTCCTTTTTCTCCTTGCGGGGATTCTTCTTGGCCTTGCCGGAGGCAATGGCCTCGGCCTTGCGCTGGGCGGCCTGACGGCGGCGCTCCTTCTCGGCCTCCTTAGCCTTCAGGGACATGGCCTCCATCTGACGCTGGGCCTCCTCGTAATCCTTCTTGAGAATCACACCGCAGATGACCTCCTGTACCATCATGAACAGGGAGTTGGAAATCCAGTACACGCACAAACCGGCGGGCATGGTGAAACCAATCCACAGGGAGATCAGGGGGCTCATAATCATCATGGAGCGCATGGTTCCATTGTCGGTGTTCTGGTTGGCGTTCATCTTATTGGTGCGCTGGGAGACCAGCATGGACAACAGGGACAGCCCGGCGGAGATGATGGGCAGCAAAAATAAGCCCACGGCACTGGGGGTGATGCCCCCCTCCCAGAACTTCCAGTTGGGGATCTGGGACAGGTCCAACCCTAAAAAGTTGAAGTTGATGACGAACATGCCGCCGGCGGACAGGCCCGCTGCCGTCACCGCCTCCTTGGCGGTGGTCAGGTTGCCGGCGTTCATTTTCGCTGCCAGAGTCAACTCTCCAAAGCCACTGCCAGCGGTGAAGCCGGTCATACCCAGGGCATTGGCCACGGCGGTGGTGCCCGCGTCCGTCAGCCCCATCAAGTATTTCAGAGGGCGGCGGATGATGGCGTACAAAGGCATCAAAATCAGCAGGGGGATCATGGACCAGCCGCAGCCGCCCATGGGGCTGATGTTGTTCTCCTCGTAGAACTTCTGCACCTCTTGATTGTAGCGCTCCCGGTCATTGCCGCAGCGCTTTTGAATCTCCTTGAGCTGGCCGGAAACCATGGTGGTCTTAATCATGCTCTTTTTGCCCTTGAGGGACAGGGGGAAGAGGATGATTTTCACAACTAGAGTAAAGACGATCAAGGCAATACCATAGCTGTCAAACAAAATACAGAGGTTTTTCAGCAGCCAACTAAATGGCGTCATAAGGATTTGCCAGATATCCATGTGTTACCTCCTGGACAATCGAGTTTTTTTCGGTGGAACGGGATCGTAGATGAAGCCTTTTTCCTTGTGAAACGGATGGCAGCGAAGGATTCTCCACACCGATAAAAGCCCACCCTTCAACGCCCCATGGACCTCAATGGCCTCCAGGGCATACGTCGAGCAGGTGGGAATAAAGCGGCAGCAGGGAGGACGGGCCGGGGAGATGTTTTTGCGATAAAACCGGACCAAAAACAGGAGTACGCTCTTCATACTCTCACTTCTCCACCAGCTCCAGCTTGCGGCACAGCCGCAAAAAAGACTCCTCCAGCTGCTGGTACCGGCTGGAACCGGCCCGCACCCGGGCCACCACCACCAAATCCACACCCCGCACCAGCTCGTGCTCATGGAGGCGGTAAATTTCCCGCAGACGGCGGCGCAGCCGGTTGCGCACCACCGCATGTCCCACTTTGGTGGATACGGTGAGGCCCAGCCGGTTGGTGGGGCGGCCATTTTTGCGCACATACAGTGCCAACCGGCCGTCTGCCACGGTGCTGCCCTTGCGATACAGACGGCGGAAAATGTGGTTTTCCTTCAAAGATACCGTGTATTTCACAAAAAAACTCCCTTCATCAGGGTGGAACATCGGAACCAATCCAGGCGGATTCTGTGGCGTTTTCGGAAACGTCCCAAGCCATCCGCAAGGATAGCTTGGGAGGTTCCCAGTATACAGACATAGGGGCGAGGGATTTCTCCCGCGCCCCAGCCTTATTCAATATTCCGATGTTGCCGCTGTTGCCACCATCAGTGGGTGAGACGGACGCGGCCCTTGGCACGACGGCGAGCCAGAACCTTGCGGCCGTTGGCAGTGGCCATGCGCTTACGGAAACCATGGACCTTGGAGCG
>CALXDO010000079.1 GCA_944387075.1 uncultured Oscillospiraceae bacterium
TTATCTTTGCGGATAAGTTTGCTCAAGTAACTGCAAATGAGCTGACAAATACAGCGTTTGAGAATGTCCCGCTTATCGGAACATTAAGCCAGATTGGTGGACTATCCTCGTTCGCAGACGAAAAAGATTTTTATGCACAGATCACAAGATTGTATGGTGAAGGTTACCAGAAATAATCGAATACCGAACATAGACCGTTGACACATATCCGTATAAAAGGTTGACGGTCTTTTTCTGTGGAAAATTCCACATCCTTCCTTGTCAAAAAAGAGTACATACCCACAGGGTAGATTGGTAGGCAACTGCGCTTACTTCGCCCGTTTTTATCCACCAGTGTTCAGCACCAAGCTGTTTCCTCTTGAGCTAGTGGTTGTGGTGGTAGACCGCACGGTCTTTTCCATTCAGAATATAGGTGCCCTTTTTCACAAGTCAGGCATTTAGAAATTGGGGAAAAGCCAGATTGCAGATCAGGCCTACCACCGAAACGCCCATCGACTGACCGTTTTATCCGATACATTCAAGCGGTCTGCCAGGTCCTTCTGTGTCATTCCGTTGGCTTTTCTCAATGCAGCAATGAATCTGCCAATGGTTTTTTCTCCATGGTCTTTCCTCCTTGATATGTGGTATGTTCGCCTTTATTCTACGATTTTGACAGAGAGAACACCACCCAAGAGGGAGAGAATGACTCTCAAAATCCGAGAATTTCGCAAAACCATTGCAATGCGCTGTCATGATGGGAGCAAATCATCTATGGTATCGTCAAACAGAAGCGGATGCAGTCAACAAACTGCATCCGCTGAAATTACTTATTCCACCAAAAATCCAGCCTGCCGCAGTTCCTCCACCAGCCGTCGAAAGGCTTGTTCCTCCTTACACCGCAGGGTGTGCAGGTGGATGCCGCCGGTGAGGTCGGACAGAGGCCGCATGCCATGGGCCCGGGCTTTTTCCACAAATTGGGCCACGTCATAGCGGGAGGACAGATTGAGCCGGCCCACCAACTGGCCATACACTGGGTGCTCCACCACCACAGACTCCACAGTACAGCCGTGATCCACCATCAGGTTCAATTCCCGTTCCATCTCTTGGGCGGTGTGGCGACAGGCTACCGTGTAGCAGGGACCGGAAGTGGGGGTGTCCAGCACATAGCCCCGGGGTGTGGCGACAATGCTGGCCCCGGAGGCCCGCAGCAGAGCTACGTCCCCCACAATGATTTGTCGGCTGACCTGGAGGGCGTGGGCCAGCCAGGTGGCAGACAGGGGAGTCTCGGAGTGGGTGAGATATTCTAAAATTTGAGTACGGCGCGTTTGGCTGTTCATGGATGGGGCCTCCCGTCAGGAATTGGAGTGGAGAGAGAGGGGGGTGACCCGGCCGGAGGACACCTGATGGGGGATGCCCTGCCCGTCGATGACCTCCAAAGAGAAGTCGGGCAGGACAGCCTGGGCCGTGGCCAGATAGGTTTGGTTGCCTGCCTCCACCTCCACCGGCTGGTGCAGGGTAAGGCAGTGGGTGCGGTAGGCCTGCAAATATTCCTCCTGGCCCTGGGGGAACTGCTGGGCCATGGCATGCAGAGCGTGGAGCAGACACAGGGCCATGTGGTTGGGCTCCACCTGATAGCCCTCCAGAGCCAGAGAGGTGGCGATGCCATCCAGGCCCAGAGCTTGGAAGTTCTGGGCGGTTTGGGCCATGTTGATGCCCACCCCCACCACCACATAGTCCGGCTCGCTGCTCTCCCCCAGCAGAGACAGCTCGGTGAGGATGCCGCACAGTTTACGATCTCCCAGGTAGATGTCATTGAGCCACTTGATGCGGGCAGGGGCACCACAGGCGTCTTCCACCGCCTGACGTACCGCCACCGCTACCCAGCCGGTGAGGGAGAACAGCTGGGACAGCTCTACCTGGGGACGGAGGAGCAGGGACAGATACAGGCCGCCCGGGGGAGAGAGAAACGTGCGGCCCCGGGTGCCGCGCCCAGCGGTCTGTTCCAAGGCGGCTACCACGGTGCCGTGGGGGGCACCCTGGGCCGCCATGGCCTTCAGTTTCGTATTGGTGGAGTCCACCCGGTCAAAGACGTGAATGTGACCGGCAGATATGGTGTCAGAGAGCTGTCCCTCCAGGTAAGCAGCGGAGAGAACAGGTGGGGGTCCGTCCAGACGATACCCCAGGCGGGTGGAGGAGGCAATGGGCCAACCCTGATCCCGCAGGGCGGACAATTCCTTCCACACAGCGCCCCGGGTGACCCCCAGAGCCTGGCTCATCTCCTCGCCGGAGATGTACCCCGGACGGCTGGCCAGAAGGGCAATGAGTCGGGTTTGATCCATGGGAACTGCACCTCGCCTCATTCCATCCGGTCGTAGAGGGTGATGGAAATGGTGTACACTTCCCCCTCCCGCAGCACCGACAGCTCCACCGAGTTGCCCACGCCGGTGTCGTTGAGCACCCGGGTGAGGGCGTAGAGGGAGGGAGTGTCGATCCCGTTGGCGGAGAGAATGAAATCCCCCTCTTGCAGCAGGTCAGCGGCGGGCGTGTCCGGGGTGGTGCTTACCACATAGATGCCCTGGTAGGTGTCCAGCTGGGCGGCCTGGCAGAGAATGCCCAGAGAGGGACGGAAACTTTGCCCGGTGTGGATCATCTGGTTGAGGAAGGGCAGAGCGTCCCGGATGGGGATGACCAGGCCCAGGCCCTCAATGACGGTATCGTTTTCAATGCCGGTGATTTTGGCGGTGGTGATGCCCACCACCTGTCCATACTGGTTGGTGAGGGCCCCGCCGGAGTTGCCGGAGTTGAGGGCAGCGCTGGTCTGGATCAGTTCCATGTCTTTTCCATCCACTTGAATGGTGCGGGTGAGGGAGGAGATGATGCCGTCGGTCATGGTGCCATGGAGGTAGCCCATGGGGTTGCCAATGGCGTAAACGGGGTCACCCACGGCCAACTGGTCGGAATTACCCAGTTGGGCGGGGACGAGGTTTTGAGCCTCCACCTTAAGTACAGCCAGGTCCAACTCCTCGTCACAGCCCACCACCCAGGCTTCATAACTGTCCTGGGTGGAGAGCATGGATACTTCCAAGTCTACGCCACCCTCAATGATGTGGTAGTTGGTGACGATGTAGCCAGTGGCGGTGACCACTACACCAGAGCCCACACTGGCCGAGCCATTGCCCTGGTCGGCGGTGACACACACCACGGAGGGGAGCACCTGGTTGTAAATCTGGTTGCTGGTCACGGCATCGGTGCCCTGTTCCTGGACGGAGAGAGAGACCGAAGCGTCTGGCTGTGTCCAAGGCAGGTCCGAGGGCTCCCAGCTGGCACGGATGCCTACGTGGGAGGTGGGGGCGGGGGCGAAACTGCCGCTGTTGGAACCCACCAGGGAACGGGTCAGCTGCAACATCCCCAAATATCCCCCCAGGATCAGGGCGGCAGCGACAGCCAGACCCAGGAGAATGAACAGCAGCACCCGGATCGGGCGGTGGGTTTTGGCTGCAGGGGTATAACGGTAGACGATAGGCCGGGGTTCACTCTGGGGCCAGCGGTGTGAGAGATAGTTGGACACAAAAAACGCCTCCTGAGTCAGTTTGCGATACAAAAGCATGGCAAACGAATGAAATGTGCCATTTCCTCGCCCCCGTGGGGCAACCGGGAATGATGGGTAAAACTTCATGCGTTGTCTGTTGGCCTTTTTCGCAGTGCGCACGATACGCATGAAGTTTTATGCACGGGGCAGACTGAAGGTAAATGTGGTCAGACCATCCTGACTGGTGCAGGAGATGGTCTCGCGATGGCTGTTGAGAATGGTTTTCACGATGTAGAGACCCAGCCCCACACCGTCCCGATTTTCACTGCGGGAGTGATCGGTTTTGTGAAAGCGGTCAAAAATGAGAGGCAATTCCTCCGGCGGGATGGTCTGCCCTTGGTTGCTCACCGATACAGTAGCCTTGGATCCCTTGGGCACAATGGAAAGGGAGAGAGTCCCCCCCTCCTGGGAAAACTTGATGGCGTTATCCAACAGGTTGTAGCACACCTGGGTAATGGCATCCTGATCGCCCCACACCATCACCGGCTCCTCGGGAAGATTGGTGTCCACCTCCAGATGTTTCTGGTTGACTTTGCCCTCCAGACTCACCAAGGTGCGCAGCATGGTCTCGCCCAGGTCAAACTGTTGCTGGGCGGCCCGCTCATCCGATTGCAGCCGGGACAAGTCCAGCATGGAGCGCACCAGGCGGGACAGACGCCGGGTCTCCGAGGAGATGATGTGCAGGTAATCCCGCTCCTTCTCCGGAGGGATGGTGCCGTCCAGAATTCCGTCGGCAAAGCCGGCGATGGTGGTCATGGGGGTTTTCAATTCGTGGGAGACGTTGGCGATAAACTCACTGCGCCGCTGCTCGCTTTTGGACAGGGACTCGGCCATGGCGTTGAAAGCCTCGGCCAGCTCCCCAATCTCATCCCGGCGGTTGCCCACGTCCACCCGCACATCCAGCTTGCCCAGGCCAAATTGACGGGCTGCGGCAGCGATTTCCTTCATGGGTTTGGACTGATGCATGCTGGTCACCGAGCTGAGAATGGCGGCAATGAGGATGACGGCGCAGGCTACCACCATGAAGATGGCAGACAGATCCCGCCACATGGCGGTGATGTCTGAGGTGTTGGTGGAGAAGAATACCAGACCTTGCAAGTGACCGCCGGAGGTGGCAATGGGCAGACCCACCATAAAGCGGGAACTGGAGTATAGACCATCCAAAGTGGTCATGCCCTCGTACACTTGGTCGTCAATGACGGTATCCACAATGGATTGGGGCATTTTCAAAGATTTGATCTCGTATAACTCCCGCTGTCCATCGGTGGCGTAGAGAATGGTGCCGTCGTTGGTGGCCACAATGATGTGGGAGTCTGCCACCTGGGCCACGGTAGAGATATACTGCTGAAAATCGGCGGTACTCCACACAGTGCTCCCGTTTCGGTTGGCGGCGTACGATGTGTAAGAGGCAATGTAGTTGGCATTGCGGATGAGGGTGTCCTGCTTTTCTTGCAGGGTGTACTGGTAGCTCAGGGCGGCAAAAGATGCACCCAACAGTAGAAAGGACAGCAAAACCATACCAGCCATGGTGGCGAACTGCCGTCCATACATGGATTTCATGGATGAGGCACCTCCTGATCTCTGGTGTGCGTCGGATTAGGCCACGGATTCAAATTTATAGCCCACGCCCCATACGGTTTTCAGGCTCCACTTGTCACTGACACCCTCTAATTTTTCCCGCAGACGCTTGATGTGCACATCCACGGTGCGGCTGTCCCCGAAATAGTCAAAGCCCCACACCTCGTCCAACAGCTGGTTGCGGGTAAACACCCGGTTGGGGGAGGAGGCCAGATGGTACAGAAGCTCCAGTTCTTTGGGGGGCGTGTCCACGCGCTTGCCGTCCACCAGCAGCTCGTATGAGTCCAGATTGATGACCAACTTGTCAAAGGTCAGGCGTTTCTCCTTCTGCTCCTCCTCGCCATACCGGCGCAGCACCGCGTGGACCCGGGCCAAAACCTCTTTCATCTCAAAGGGCTTGGTGATGTAGTCGTCCGCCCCCAGCTCCAGACCGTTGATCTTGTCCTCCAACTCCCCCTTGGCGGTGAGCATGATGATGGGGACTTTGGAAGACTCCCGAATTTTGCGGCAGATGGTCCAGCCGTCCATGCCGGGCAGCATGATGTCCAGCATCACCAGGTCGGGCTGGAATTGCTGGAATTTTTCCAGACCCTCCAGGCCGTCGTTGGACACCTGACACTCCATGGACTCCTTCTCCAAGTACAGGCGTATGAGATCGGCAATGTTTTTATCATCTTCGATGATGAGTACTTTACGGGGCATAGGCGACACCCTTTCCTGATGGAGAGAACCTCTCCAGAATTTTAGTGATGGTTGTATTATACCTGGTTTTTCGAGAAAATGGAGAAGAATTTGTAAATTTACCGCACATAGGAGCGATCCACATGAATGACCGCGTGATAGGTGGGGTCTTTGGCCTGCAGTGCCTGAGTCAGATCCTGTTTGACCTGCTCCGGGGACAGTGTGACATGGTAGGGAATGACCAGATCAAAAATCAGATTGGTGGACAGGGGACCGGCGGTGATGCGGAAGTCGTGAATGGACAGATCGGGGTGGATGTCCTTGGCCAACTGGGCGGTAAGAGCCCTCAGCTCTTCTACCTTGGGATTGCCCACCTGTACCGGGTCCATATGGATGACAGCCTCAATCTGGAAACGCTGGGCCAGATCCCGTTCAATGTGATCGATGATGTCGTGAACCTCCATCACATCGGCCTGGGCGGACACTTCGGCGTGGACGCTCATCATGCGCCGCCCGGGGCCATAGTCGTGGATGACAAGATCATGAATTCCGATCACCTGGGGGTGCTCCAAGATCAGGGCTTGAATCTCATTCACCATCTCTGGGTCGGGGGTGGTGCCCAGCAGGGGGTCAATGGTGTCTTTGGCGGCGGACCAGCCAGATTTGAGGATGAATACCGCCACCAAAAGGCCCAGCCAACCATCCAGCTGGAGGCTGGTGACATAGGTAATGCCCAAGCCCAGCAGCACCGTGGAGGTGGCCAGAGCATCCGAGCGGGAGTCGGTGGCGGTGGCCCGCAGGGTTTCAGACTGAATCCGGTTGCCCAAAGTGCTGTTAAACCAGCCCATCCACAGCTTGACCAGGATGGACACCACCAGAATCCCACAGCTCAGGGCAGTAACCTGGGTGGTCTCAGGGTGCAAAATCTTCTCCAGAGAACTTTTGCCCAATTCCACACCCACCAGCAAAATGAGTAGGGACACCATCAGCCCGGCCAGGTACTCCATACGCCCATGGCCGAAGGGATGGTCCGCATCTGGCTTTTGGCCGGCCAGCCGAAAGCCCACCAGGGTCACCACCGAAGAGGCGGCGTCGGAGAGGTTGTTAAAGGCATCGGCTGTGACAGAAATAGCCCCGGTAAGCAGACCCGCGGCCAACTTTCCGGCAAAAAGCAGCAGGTTGAGGGCAATGCCTACCCCACCGGCAAATACCCCGTATTGGCGGCGCACCGCCGGGTCACGGGTTTGCGTGTAGTTGGGGATAAAACGACGAAGGATGAGATCCAGCAAGGGGAAGACCTCCTATACAAATAGATAACATCTTATTATACACAACAGAGAGAAAAAAGGCAATGCAAACTCCCACCTCCGGGGAACCGGAGGTGGGAGAAAATAGAAAATTGGCTAAGGGATGGGGTTTCCCTGACCGCCCATGTTACCGCCGGGCTGGCCCATGTTGCCGCCGGGCTGGCCCATGGCACCGCCGGAGGAGTAAACGATGTCCTCCAGGGTGAAAGTGGTGGAGGATTCCCCAGCGGTGAGAGTATAGCCATTTCCAACCGTCATTTGGGGACAGCTGACCACCACACTGGCATAGGCGGCGGGAATTTCCCAGCTGACCAGGGTGGCTCCGTCAGCGTCGGTGAGGGTGATGGTGGTGTTGGCCTGCTGATTGCCGACGGAGAGCAAGGCAGAGCCTTGGGTGGAGGACGAGCCGAAGGTCTGAGCCATCTGGCTGGGCCCGGCCGCTACCACAAGGCCGCCGGTGATAACGGCGGAGCCGTCACAGTCTAGGGCCGAGTCCGCTCCATTGGAGCTGCAGCTGACATAGACCTCGCCACCGCTCACCGTCAGGCTGCCATTGGAGTCCAGCCCGTCCCCCGTGGAACGAATGTATAGGATTCCGCCGGTAATGGTGATGGAGGCTTGGGACTGGCTGGAGAAGTTGTCCTGCCCGAAGGAGCCGGGGCCGCCAAAGCCGCTTTGATCCTGGCCACCGGCGGCGTTGAGGCCGTCATCATCGGAAACCAGGGCAATGCGTCCCCCCGACACCGTCACGGTGAGACCTTCCAGGCCCTCGTAGCACTGGGGAATGGAGATGTCACCATCCAAAACGGTGAGGGCGTTGTCGGCGTGCAGAGCGTCATCCCCGGTGGAAAGTTGGTAGGTGCCGCCTTTCACCGTCACACCTCCGTTGGCATGGAGGGCGTCATCGGCGGTGTCCAGGGTGAAGGTGCCCCCCTCCAGCGTGAGGGTGGAGCCCGCTTTCAGCCCCTTACAGCTGGTAGTGTCCTCGGTGGTGTCTGTGGTGCTCCCTTGGGTGGTGGAGCCGGGGAAGCCGGGGCCGCCCATGCCCATGGTGGTGTCGGTGTGGGTTCTCCCGTTGCCGTTGCCGCCGCCGCAGGTGAGGGAGTAGGTACCATCCACCACCGTCAGCCAGGAACTGGCACTGATGCCGTCCCCGTCGCAGGTGAAATTGTAGGTTCCGGCAGCCAGATACACATAGCCCAGGGAGGTGTCCTCGTCGTGCTGGCTTTGGATCCCGTCTTTACCAGTGGTGAAGGTGAAGGTGCCTGCCCCGACGCACACCCCGTCGTTGGCGGACAGGCCATGGCTGGCGGCGGTGACGGTGTAGGTGCCGCCGGTGATGGCCAGTTCGTCCTTGCACACGATACCATGACCGCCGGGAGAGGTGACAGTGAGGGAGCCGGTGCCGTTTAAGGTTAGGTCGGAGCGGCAAAACAGGGGGGCGTCCACGTTGTGGTCGTCCTGTTGGGTATAGGTTCCGCTGTTGGACAGGGTGTTTTCGCTGCCTGGGGCCAGGGTGAGGAATACCTTGTCGGCCTCCCGAATGTAGATGGGGGCATAGCTTTCGCTGTAAAGGGTGACTCCGTTCAGCACCAGTTGGATTTTGGCCGTGTCTGGGGCGTCAATGAACAAGGTGCCGTCGGTGAGGGAGCCGGAGAGGATATAAGTGCCCTCCTGGGTGATGGTAGCGGTGGAGCCGTCTACCACCACAGCCTCCGAGGTGGTGGTAATGGTGGCGCTGTCAAAGGTGATGGCGGGGGCATTGGCATCGTAGCTGTCGTCCCAGTCCCGGTCGGAGAACATCTGGGACGTGTCCACGGTGACAGCGTCTGGGGAAGTGGTGGCAGCTGGGGCGGTGCTGTTCTGGGGGTGCTGAGCAGCGCAGCCGGAGAGAAGCAGGGCCAGGCATAGGGAAACAGTCCAAACTTTCATGGTGACCTCCTTACATCTGCGTCAGGTTGTTTTCCTGATAGGACAGGGAGAGTTCCAAATTGCCGTTGCGGCAGCGCAGGGCGTCCAAAAACTCCTTTTCCTTCCCGGTCTGACGCAGGGTCAGGTGGTAGGTCAGGCGGTATAGGCTGCCCATGTTGGTGGTCTTGACCTGACAGAGCTCCCACTGGCTGGCGTAGGTGCTCAACAGGTCGTCAAACACCCCGTCATAGTCCAGATTTTCCGGGATGGTGATGTGCAGGGTCTTGTGGAGCAGTTGTCCTTTGGCCCCCAGGTTGACCACGCTGTACAGGGTGCTCACCCCGCCCAGCAGCAGGGTAAAGAGCAAACAGTAGGCCAGGTAGCCCATCCCGGCAATGAGTCCCGCGCCCATGGCCAGAAAGATGGCACTGATTTCCCGGGCCGTGCCGGGGACGGAGCGGAAACGCACCAGATTGAAGGCACCCGTCACGGCCACCCCAATGCCCAGGTTTCCATTGACCATGATAATGACCACACATACCACAGCCGGGAGGACCGCAAGGGTGGCCACAAACCCCCGGGTGCTGTGGCAGCGCAGCAGGTAAAGTAGGGCCAGAAGCAGCCCGGAGAGCAGGGCGGTGCCTACGCAGAGAAGAAAGTCTGTGGGGGAGAGCACTTGGGTGGTGGCGGTGTCAAATAGCCCGCCGAACAGGGTTTGCGGCATAAAAAGAACCTCCTTGTTTGGGTTGTAGGATCAGGCGTTGATAGCCTGCCCCGTACTTGGAAAAGCTGGTTTTGTATACCCCTAATTGGGATAGAGTGTGCACCAACCACAGGGGGATGGCGCCAGGGGCCTTCACCTCCATGAGAGATTGGCCTCGCTCCAAGAGTGGGGTGCCAAATACTGGGGCAGTAAGGGAGAGTGTCTCTTCCCGAGCCAGAAGGTCGGAGTCAAAGGTGATGCGCAGTTCCTCCCCGCTGCGCGCCCGCCAGGCCTCCCGGTGGTAGGAGAGAAACATGGCTGGGGCCAGATGCGGGTAGAACCGGCGCACATAGTCGATTTCCCGGGAAATCTGGTTGGACTGGGGCAGGGCAAGGCCTTGTTCCATTGCCTTTTCAGCCTGATGGCAGGGGAGGGAGATGCGGCGTTTGTAGACGGTGGAGCAGTATTTTTTCTTCAGTTCCAGAAATACCGTGTCCTCTTGAGATACCGGCCCGTAGCTGCGCAGACGCAGCTTTTCCTTGTAAGTGGGCTTTTCCAGGGAAGCCCGGATGAGGCGGTAATCCGGGGTGTCGTAGTAGATGTTGCGGATGTGGCACCTGGGATAGGGGTCCGGCTCCATGTACGGCTCCATGGCCTGGAGAATCTGATGATACTGGTGGGAATCCACGAGATATTTGATTTCATAGCGTTGAAATACACTTTGTATGGCCATAGATGGCCCCCCTTTTTTCATGACGATGGATTGTAAAGAAATTGTAAGGAGGGAACCCTAAATGGAACTTAAAAACTTGTAAATAAATTGAAAAATTCCTGTGCCGGTCAGGACACGGGGGAAAAGATGTGGTATACTGCGAGAAATAGTACCCAGAACAGGAGGAGAGGACCATGCGGCTATTGCTGGCAGAGGATGAAAAATCCCTGGCCCGGGCGGTGGGAACGTTGTTGGAGCGCAGCCACTATGCGGTGGACGTGGTGTACGATGGAGCGGAGGCATTGGCCTATCTGGACAGCAACAACTATAATGGGGTGATTTTGGACCGCATGATGCCAGAAGTGGATGGGCTGACGGTGCTGCGCCGCATCCGGGAGAGGGGGAATCGGGTACCGGTGCTGTTGCTCACAGCCCTGGGAGAGGTGGAGGACAAGGTGGAGGGGCTGGATGCCGGGGCCAACGACTACCTGGCTAAGCCCTTTGCCACCGCTGAGCTGTTGGCCCGCATCCGAGCCATGACCCGAACCCAAACCGGACAGGCTACCACACAGCTCCAGGTGGGGAATTTGGTGCTGGACCAGACCAATTATCAACTCTCTACACCTCTGGGCAGTTGCAGACTCACCAACAAAGAATTTCAAATGCTGGAGATGCTCATGGCAAATCCTCACCAGATCATTTCGGCCCAGCGGATGTTGGAGCGCATCTGGGGATATGACAGCGAAGCGGAGGTCAATGTGGTGTGGGTGTACATCTCCTACCTGCGCAAGAAGTTGGCCCAGCTGGGAGCCAATGTGGCCATCAAAGCCAGCCGAAATGCCGGGTATCGGTTGGAGGAGACGTTATGATCCGGCAGCTGAGACGGAAGCTGGTGGCGGTGTCCATGGGATCGCTCTTTGTGGTATTGGCGGTGATTTTGTGCGCCATTCATGGGGTGAATTACCACGCCATTGTCACCAGCAGCGATGAGGTCCTGGACATTTTGGCTGAAAACCGTGGCGTGTTTCCCAGGCCAAAGCTGGAGGGATTTTCCGCTGAGATGCCCTATGAGGTGCGATATTTTTCGGTCCTTTTGGATGAACAGGGCCAGCCGATGTTGGTGGACACGGGAAAAATCGCCGCTGTGGACGCCCAGAAGGCGGTAGACTTTGCCAGGCAGGTATGGCAGGGCCAGCATACCCGAGGCTTTTTGGGGGAGTATCGTTATTTAAAGGTGCAGGATGACTCCAATTGGCGGGTGATTTTTCTGGACTGCGGGCGAAATCTGGGAACGTTTCGAGGATTTCTCATCACCAGCTTGTGGGTATCAGCCGGGGGCTTGGCGGCAGTATTTGTGCTGCTGCTGGTGCTTTCTCGGCGCATCGTCAAGCCGGTGGCGGAGAGCTATGAAAAGCAAAAGCAATTTATTACCGATGCTGGCCACGAGCTGAAAACACCGCTGACCATCATGGGGGCGGATGTGGATTTGCTGGAGATGGAGGTGGGGGAGCGGGAATGGATCACGGATTTGCGCCAGCAGGTTGGGCGGATGACCCGTCTGACCCAAAATCTCATTTTTCTCTCTAAAATGGAGGAGAACCAGGTCCCGGCCCAGCGGATGGAAATGGTGTTTTCCGACGTGGTGGAGGAGGAAGTACAGCCCTTCCGGGGTCCCGCCGTGGCCAGGGGACAGTCTCTGCATGTGGACATTACCCCCATGCTCACCGTCCAGGGGGATGAGGGCGCGGTGCGCCAGTTGGTGTCCATTCTGTTGGACAATGCGGTGAAGTATGGAGCCGAGGGAGGGGAAATCCAAGTGCAGGTGGGGGTGCAGGGTCGATTTGTGCGCCTTTCCGTCTCCAATCC
Source organism: uncultured Oscillospiraceae bacterium (assembly GCA_944387075.1). GTDB lineage: Bacteria > Bacillota > Clostridia > Oscillospirales > Oscillospiraceae > Enterenecus. Next base: position 12,327 of record CALXDO010000079.1, read on the forward strand.
CGTGGATCAGCCCATCCCACCCCAGCAGTTGTCCCACTTCTTTGACCGGTTCTACCGGGGGGATGAGGCACGCAGCGGGGGCGGGTTCGGCATTGGTCTGTCTATGGCCTCCGCCATTGTGGCCAGCCACCGGGGGAAGATTGAGGCGGTGTGTCCCACGCCCCAGCGGCTGGAGATGGTGGTGCTGCTGCCCATGGAAAAGTGAAATCGCCCCCAGACACACGTCTGGGGGCGAATCGCATTCATAAGGCTCGCTACGGGCAAAAAAGTTCCCGGGCCGAAACCCGGGAACCTTGAGGGTATTCTTACTTGAAGTAACGCTCCAGCAGACCCTTCAGAGCCTTGCCGTGGCGAGCCTCGTCGCGAGCCATCTCGTGGACGGTGTCGTGGATGGCGTCCAGGCCGTTCTTCTTGGCGCAGACAGCCAGATCCATCTTGCCCTGGGTGGCACCGAACTCGCAGTCCACACGCCAAGCCAGGTTGTCCTTGGTAGAAGCCTTCATGTTGGGCTCCAGCTCCTCGCCCAGCAGCTCGGCGAACTTGGAAGCGTGCTCAGCCTCCTCATAGGCAGCCTTCTCCCAGTACAGACCCACCTCGGGGTAGCCCTCGCGGTGAGCAATGCGGGCCATGCACAGGTACATACCAACCTCGGCACACTCGCCGTTGAAGTTGGCCATGAGCTGCTCACGGATGTAAGCCTTATCCTCGTCGCTGATGTCGGGGTTGTTCTTCACAGTCTTGCCATAGATGCCGTACTCGTGCTCGGCAGCCAGCTTCAGCTCGCCGGTCTGCTCAATGAACTTAGAGCCAGAGACGTGGCAGACGGGGCACTCAGCGGGAGCGGTCTCTCCCTCGTGAACATAACCGCAAACAGGGCAAATCCATTTCTTCATGATGTAATCTCCTTCACTACTTTAAATTTTTTGCAGGCCTTACATAGGCCACGGACATGAACTTCATAGCTTTCTGCTTCGAACCCAAATTGTTTGCTGCACTCCTCCACATATCCCTGAGTAGGAGGACTGGGAGGTAAGTCCAGAATGGACCCACAGCAGGTACATACAAAATGTGCATGGGGTTGTACATCCCCGTCATACCGCTCTTGCCCATTGACCGTCCCCACCCGCTTGATGAGCCCATGCTCACACAGCTGGTTGAGGTTGCGGTACACCGTGCCCAGACTTAAATCCGGGTACACAGGCCGGAGCTGCTGAAAGACCCAGTCTGCCGAGGGGTGGCAGTCGGTACTTCGCAGCAAGTCCAGCATGGCGTCGCGCTTGACGCTGCGTCTGCAAATCATGACTGTCACCTCACTAACAGGAACTGTTCTTGTTTAGAGAATACCACAGAGGCCTGAGTTTGTAAAGAGGAAAATTGAGATTTTTCAAAAATTTTTCTGACGGGAAAAAGACTATACAAATAGCTCGTCATAGGTTACATCTAATAATTCACGCAGAAGCTTAAGTTCATCGGGATAGATGTGGCGTTGACCCACCTCCATTTTAGCCAATGCGCTGCGAGTGATGTCGCAGCCCCGAAGTTGGAGACGGGCAGCCAATTGTTCTTGGGACAAGTTCCGCTTGCGCCGTAGCTCACGGATGTTCTGCCCCAAGGCATACTCATACCTTGTATCCATGGTTCACACTCCTTGCACTTGTTCTGGTGCAGTTTGTGTTGATTCTATTGGATTCTTTCGTTATAATTGCACTTATATAAGTGCAAGCGAAAGGAGAAAAATTATGAAAACGGGTATGAGGGAAAAAACCTGTTGTTTTACCGGGCATCGAGACATTCCACAGGGGGAAAGAAGGGCTATCCAGAGGCGTTTGTACGGTGTGTTACGGGAACTCATTGAAAGAGGTGTGCGGTATTTTGGAAGTGGGGGGGCTGTGGGATTTGATTTGTTGGCGGCGGATACCGTCCTGGAGTTGAGAGGGATGTATCCGCACATCCGTCTGATTATGGTCTTACCCTGTGAGAACCAGGATAGAGGATGGGGAAGGGAAGATATGAAACATTATCGAGAAGTTGTAGCCCATGCAGACAAGGTTGTCTATTTACAAAAAGAGTATAGTAGTGGGTGTATGCACCGACGCAATCGTCATTTGGTGGACAACAGCGGTATATGTGTGGCCTATTGCTCCCGTAGGACGGGGGGACGGCTTACACAGTAAATTACGCCAAGAAAATGGGGATACCCACCATATATATCTGAAGGGAGTGAAAAAGAGAAGCACCTGCTTTCGCAGGTGCTTTTATTTTGGTACGCCCGAAGCCGAAGCGAGGAAAAGGTGCCTGTGGCACGTTTTCCTGCTGCGGGTCCCTTCCCAAGAAGGCGAGTGCAAGGCACGAAGCCTGATTGGCGGTAGACGTAGAAGGTAAGAAAAGAAAAAGCTAGGGTAGACCATTCGATCTATCCTAGCTTGGTACGCCCGAAGGGACTCGAACCCCCAACATTCAGAACCGGAAGCAGTGCCCCTCTGTGGCCGCTATCCCTTGCGGCTCAATGGTTACATACTACTCGGTTTCCACAGTTCCACCAAGTTTTCCACCAGTTGGTGTTAGAGAGGGATGTGACTATCCGCTAGCACGAAATGCTGTTGGATGTATCTAGATGCACTTAGATGCGATTTTGTGCACTTTGGATAGTTTACTTTTCCACATATTCGTGTATAATGATATTGCGGTAGATGGCTATATAGCCTGCCTCCGCATAAGCTACGATTAAATGGGGGCTGTGCTTTTTGCACGGCCCCCAAAAACATATTTGGAGTGATGACCGTGCTTAGAGGAATGGTATTTGTAGATCACATGAATTTTAACATTGCCCTCAGTACCTATTATAGCAACAGAGGCGAAAAATCTCCTAACCTCGATTACAACACGGTGTTTCCTGGCGTAGTTTCTATGGTCGATGGAGTTAGCCATACCAAAACATTTATTTTTGCCCCAGAGCCGGATAAATTTTTGATGAATGATTCTTACTTGTATGGATATTATAAGTGGATTCAAGGCATGAAAAATGCTAAATACATAGATGTGATTGAGGGTAGATATATTGCACGCCCTGTCAGCGATAGCGTACCAATGGATATCAATGACCACAGCAGCTACTATAAGGTGGAAAAGGGAACAGATATAAATCTGGCCATCCATGCAATTACAAAGGCCCATAATAACGCCTATGATGTGGCATTTGTATTCAGTGCCGACACCGATTATATCAGTTTGTATCGGCAACTTAAAACGATGGGGAAAATGGTTGTATGCGTTGCGGTAAAAGGCCAAAAGCTAGGCAAGGTCATTCCGGAGGTTGATGACTACATCATGTTGGACGAGTCCTTTTTCTCGCAGCACATCAGAACAAAATGATTCATATAGCCGTGCATTGTGGAATTGCAGTGCATGGCTATTTTTATTTTGTATCTATATGTTTTTCCGAAGATCGCTCCAACAATGCAATGTTTGCGTGCAGCGTGGCGGTGTCCCGGTGGGTGTAGATGTTGGCGGTGGTCTGGATGTCTGCGTGGCCCATCAGCTCCTTGGCCACGTTGAGCGGCACACCGGCCCGCTGGAGGTCTGTACAAAAGGTGTGCCGCAGGCAGTAGGGGGTGAGGTCAGGCGCCACCACGCTGCGGACAATCTGGTTGCGGTAGACCTCAGCACCCATAGCAATGTCCAGATCCCGCTTGAAGCCGGTCCAAAGACGGCGTAGGCTGTTCTCATTCTGTGGGTTCCCTGCCTGTGTGGGAAAGACAGGGGAGAAGGGCTTACCCCTGGCAGCCAGGAGGCGCTGGCGCAGCTCAGTGCGCATGGGTATGTCCCGCTGGCCAGCCTCGGTCTTTGTTCCTTTGATTTTCCCGCTGCCAGATTCCCTGGCGGCGTGGACGTGGATCTCGTTGGCATCAAAGTCAATATCTGCCCAGGTGAGGGCAGCTGTCTCTCCGGGCCTCATGCCGGTGTATAGGAGGGTGAGCACCCAGAGCCCGGCCCGGTGCGTCTTGGCCAGATCCAGAATGGCAGCACGCTCCTGGTCGGTGATGGATCTCCGCCGTCCCTCGGTCATGGCGGGAAGCTCCAGGAGCTCCGCTGGATCATAGGCAATGAGCCTGGACTGCCTGGCCCGCCGGAACAACTCCTTGAGCAAAAGCCGGATCTTCTTGACGTGGGAGGAGCTTCGCCCCGCTTCGGCGTTGAGTATTTTTTGCAGGTGGACATCCCGGACATCCTGGAGGCGCAGGTGGCCAATGGCCGATTTGACATAGCCCCTGTACTTTTCGTCATACATCCCCAGGGACTTGGGGGTGAGGCCCTTGGGGTCCTTGTAGGTGGCTTTCCACTGCTTATACCAGGCGTCTACCGTCATGGCCCCGCCCAGCGTCTCCTCGCCCCGCTTAGCCTGGGCCAGTTTTTGGGCCAATTTGGTCATGGCCTCCAGCTCGGTCTTTCCGGTAGCCTCGTATTTCTTGCCATTCCACCGGGCTGTTTTTCTGATGTAATCACCCATGGTCTCACCTCCGAATAAAACAAATGTTCTAATTTACGGGCTTTTTATACCTCCCCCGAGTGCCGGGGGAGGTATCTTTGTTAGTGGCACCTCTTGCAGGGTTCATACCCCCGATTGATCGCTTGCGACAAAGGTATCTGGACGGGATTATCCATCCCGCTACAACCGGCTTTACTGTGGTATTTGCTTCCGGTGCTTGAAATCCACACCATCTGCTCAGTTGGGGCTGGGGTAGGATCAGGCGTAGGCGCAGGCGTAGGCGCAGGTGTGGGCGCAGGTGTGGGCGGAGGTGTGGGCGCAGGTGTGGGCTCAGGTGTGGGCTCAGGTGTAGGTTCGGGTGTAGGTTCGGGTGTAGGTTCTGGTGAGGCGGTTGGCTCCACCGTTGCGGTTACAGCTGATGAGGGCTGCACGTCATCTGGCTTACCCTCTCCAAAGACTGACCCTATAATGCCTAGACCAAGGATGACAACAATCACCCAGAACCACCAACGCTTTGTAACGGGCTTTTTTGACCCGCCGTTGTATGTATATCCACTTGGCATACTTCCTGCCCCTCCTCCAGATGTCTGTGTTGGTGTGTAATTTGATTCCTTTTTCTCGGTCTCCTTCACATAGCTAAATCCAGTGCCGGGGATAGATGCTGTGGTTCTGGTTCCGCCGGTTGCCTTCTTAGTCACTCGGAAGCCCTTCCCACCGACACTGTACCCCACGCCTGATTTACTTAGATTGATTCTCGCTGGACCAAGTTTAATACTTTTTCTAAATCGAAAGCCCATGCGCCATCTCTCTTTCCTAATGTTGTTCAGTTGAAATTTTTATAGACCATTAAACAACTCAACAATCTGATCCTCATTTTCGGACAAATCGACAATGGCGGCTAAATTTCCATTAAATATACACGGGATGGTACCAAAACCTTCGAGATATACTCCACCATCATTGACTGCCTGATTCAAAGCGTCAGATTCTTCATCAAACTGATAGATTTCAATTTGTCCGAAGTCAAACGTGTACTTTTGACCGACTTTTGCCCCGACAAGTTCAGCGGCCATAGTCGTGGTTTCGTACTGATACCCAAGACTGTCCAAACCAGAAGTGAACTTGTCGAATGGCGTTTCGTGCTGTGCGGGGTCGCTGGCAGGAGCGGCACTTTCTGGGGTTGCGGTGCTTGGCTGTGAGGATTGTTGTCCCACCGTGTCTCCTCCACAGGCGGCTAACGACAGAGACAGCACCAGAGCAAGGCCTAGCATCAATTTCTTTTTCATAAACATCTCCCTTTCCTTTTGTCTTCTTATAAGTAGAAACACAAGAACATCAATATTTCGCCCGAAGCTCCACGACTTTGCCAATCACACGGACGGGCAGGCATTCTACATCTTGGGCGCTATAAAACTGAACATCATAGGCCGGGTTGGTCGGGATCAAGGAGATCCCGTCCTGCCCGTATTTTATTTTTTTGACAGTGGCGGCATCGCCATTTACTAGAACCACCACGGTGTCCCCGTTTTCGGCTGTGTCCTGCTTGCGGACAATGACCACGTCTCCCTCCATCATGCGTGGCTCCATGCTGCTACCTTTGATGCGGAGGCCGAAGTGCTCCCCGCTGGCAGCCATGGCGTCGTCGATCTCCTCATAGTCCACAATGTCGGTTACGGCCTCAATGGGGATGCCGGCGGCAACGTCGCCCAGGACGGGGACTATGTTTTTCCTTTTCTCGGTAGAGTCAATCCCAAGTATGTAATCTGCACTAACTCCAAATATATCAGCCAACTTTGCGAGTGTCTGATAATCAGGAGCGTGCGAGGATGTTTCCCACATGGCAACTGTAGACCTTGACACCGAAAGAGCCTTGGCGAGCTTATCTTGAGTGTAGCCAGCCAATTTTCGTAGTTCTTTTAAGCGGGTCATTAGCATCACCTCGCTAAAATTATATGTCATGAATAATGACATATCAAGGAACGAGAAAAGAAAAAATGTGAATAGTATTGACAATGGAAAATGAAGGTGGTATATATATGTCACAGATGGTGACATCAAGATATAGCGGGTCAAGGGAGGTGACGCTATGTATATGCGCATTCGAGAGCTGCGTGAACAGAACAAGATGACACAGTCAGACCTTGCAGCGAGTATGGGGGTAGTCCGAAATGCTGTGACGAACTGGGAAACCGAAGTCACGCTTCCTCGGGTTCGGCAGCTTCCCTTACTTGCCGAAGCTCTCGGCGTTCCCATCGGTGACCTCTTTGTAAGCCACCCGAGGGACTGCCTAAACGATAACACAGAAATGGGGGCTTGACCATGCAACCCAGTTGCAACATTTACCAAAAGGCACGCAATGCAAAGGGGCTGACCCAGGAGCGGGCCGCTGAGCTACTTGGCATCTCTGTCCGTTCTCTGGCGGACTATGAGGCGGGGGTGAGGTTCCCGCCGGACAAAGTGGTGACCCAGATGGTGGACATTTACGACAGCCAGCTGCTGGCAGTGCAGCACCTACGTCAGTCTGCGGCACTGGCCTACGGCGTGATCCCGGATGTGCCGGAGCTGTGTTTGTCCCAGGCGGTACTTAATTTGATTGATTGTGTATACACCTTTGCTGATAACAAGATGGACAGGGAGCTGATTGACATTGCCCGGGATGGCATCATCTCGGTAGAAGAGCGGCCCCGCTTTGATCACATCATGGAGCAGATCAGCAATATCACATCGGCAGCCTTTGCGCTGATGTGCTCACATCGAGATCGGAGGGATTAGGATGGCAGCAACACCCAAATGGCAGGATATTTCTGCCAAGAAAAAAGACATGTTTGAGCGGCATGGCGTGGCCATGCTCAATCTCCAGCAGGTGGCCCAGGAGTTTGGCTGCAAAGACGAGCGCACCGCCAAAAAGCAGCTGGAGCGGATGGACATTCCTGGCGTGGCCGTTGGCCGCCGGGTGCTCTACGAGGTTGACGTGCTGGCCAAGGCTTTGGTGGCCCGGCGGGGGATGGTGTGATGGAATGTCAGGGCATAAAAAAGCCCCGGCGGATGCGGGGACATCCACCAGGGGCAGCATGGCAAAAGCCATTGCTATGAGAACACTTGTATTATACCAAAGTCCCCGCAAATTTTCAAGGGGGTGTTGAAGTGCAGCCGTTAAATCGTGTGCAAGGCTATGGACATGTGGCCAAACGGTACGGCCTGGAGGAGGCTATCTTCCTGGACACCGTCGTCTTTTGGTATCGTACCAACCGGGCTGAGAACCGGAATTTCTTTGGCGGCCGCTGGTGGACCCATAACAGCCTTGCGGCCTTTGAGCAGCTGTTCCCCTGGTGGTCCAGCAAGCAACTCCGCCGGATAATCAACAGCTGTAAAGACCAGGGTGCCATCGTTACCGGAAACTACAACAAGGACCGGAGGGACCGGACGGTGTGGTACACTCCATCAATGGAATTGATGGAGCTCTACGGGGAGGCCCAAACGGACAAAAGCATTTGCCCAAATGGGCAAATGCAAGAGCCCGAACGGGCAGACTCATCTGCCCAAATGGGCACACCATTACCATGTAATACCCATGTAGATACTAATACCCCCTATAGTCCCCCACAGGGGGAAGCGTCTGGGGGTGATGGTGACCCAGGGGACAAGCCCAAGCCCCAGGCTAAGCCGAAGACCAGGGCCAGCGGGGAGCGCTGTACATACAAGCCGGATTGGTTTGATGCCCTGTGGAAGATCTACCCCCGCAAGGATGCCAAGGCAGCTGCCCGGAAAAAGTGGGATGCCATCAAGCCAGACCGGGAGACCTGCCGGGCTATCCTGGCGGGCCTGGAGCGGGACAAGCGCTCCGAGCAGTGGCAGCGGGACGGCGGGAAGTACATCCCCATGCTGTCCACCTACCTCAACCAGCGCCGGTGGGAGGATCAAGGCGTGGATGCCAGCCAGCTGCCCACCCCATCGGCGGACAAGCCCAGCATTACATGGGGCGAAGATCGGGAGGTGACCT
>CALXDO010000080.1 GCA_944387075.1 uncultured Oscillospiraceae bacterium
TGTATGCCAAGCCGGACGGAAGCCCGTACCGAAGGGACAAGCTGTCCAGTGAGTTCGGGCAGCTTGTCCGCCGCTCCGGGATGCCTCATACCAGGTTCCACGATTTGAGACATGCAGCAGCCACCAACATGCACCAGCTCACCGGCGACTTCCATACCGTCAGCGAGATACTGGGACACACCTTGGAGGGCACCGCCAAAAGCCTGGGCCTTGCTGCACAGGTGAACCCTGTCACCGCCGGATATATAGAGGTGCGACAGGTGCGGAAGCTGGAAGTATTGCAGCTTTACCACGAAACAGTATTGTTGCCCACCAAGGTCACAGAAAATGTAGCTTCAATTATCCCGTAAGCCTTTATAACTGCTTTTTCCCCTTTATCGCACTTTGGCACAACCAGGCAACAATTACGGCAACAAATACATTTCGCATGTCAAGTATCTGCCACTTCCAACACCACATGTTTTACACTGGGCAACAATACATGTGGGCAACACCTCTCTTCCCCTTTTACCAAAGAGCATGAAAAAAGCCCTAGAAACCAGAGTTTCCAAGGCTTTTTGGCGGAGACGGTGGGATTCGAACCCACGAGCCCTTGCGGGCTACCTGATTTCGAGTCAGGCTCGTTATGACCACTTCGATACGTCTCCAGATTTTCTCGCCGCACAGTAAATTGTTTGTACTTCATGGTATCTGAATGGAACAAGTTCTCTCTTAGTAACTTTTATAATATACCTGATTGTTCCGCAAAAGTCAACGTTCTTTTCACTCCCAACCATTTATAGTTAAAAATTGGAATTATCAACTTCCTAAATTTTGGATTTTGTAATTAAACCTTGACAAAAACAACACATTCTATACTAAAAGTATACGCACTTTCTTTTGCTTTTTTGTGCATCTTGACTTTATCCGCTCCTCGCAGTATAATAAAAGCACAAATCATACCAAAGCATTACTACCTCATGAGTTGTTCGAGGAATTGGGAGGCATACACCTTGAAACATACCGATCATCTCCAAGATGCCATTGCCCGGTTCAGTGCCGGAACCAGCAGCGACGCCTATCGTTTCATGGGCTGTCACCGGGAAGTTCATAACGGAAAAGAAGGTTATATGTTCCGTGTTTGGGCCCCCCATGCACGTTCTATCCGGGTTCTGGGCCGATTTAATGACTGGGACACAGATGCTCCTGTTATGAAGAAGCTTGCGGAAGGAATCTGGGAGCAATTTGTACCCAATGCGCAGCCCTTTGATGAGTACAAATATTACATTGAACGTCCGGATGGTTCCTTCGTATTCAAAAGTGATCCTTATGGTGTACATACCTGCACACGTCCAGAAACCGCCAGTAAAATCTACGATTTGGATGGCTTTACTTGGACCGATCAGGAGTATTGTGCCCGTCGTGCCGGTCAAAATCCATTGACCAGTCCTCTCAACATTTATGAACTGCATTTGGGCTCCTGGCGTAAGCACCCTGATGGAAACTATATGACCTATGTCGAATACGCCAAGGATCTGGTGCAGTACGTCAAGGATATGGGCTACACCCACATCGAATTGCTTCCCATCAGCGAGTACCCCTTTGACCCCTCCTGGGGCTATCAGGTCACCGGATACTATGCACCCACCTCACGCTATGGCACACCCAAGGATTTTATGGAATTTGTGAACATTTGTCACAACGCTGGACTTGGTGTCATTTTGGACTGGGTGGGCGCCCACTTCCCCAAGGACGAAGCTGGCCTGTACGAATTTGATGGAGACTGCTGTTACGAGCCTTCTGATCCCCTGCGCAAGGAGCATCCTGATTGGGGAACCCATATTTTCGACTATGGCCGGTATGAGGTACGTTCTTTCTTGATTTCCAACGTTGTATATTGGTTGGACATGTACCATGTAGATGGGATTCGTGTGGATGCCGTGGCCTCCATGCTCTATCTGGACTACGGCCGACGGGACGGCCAGTGGCGTCCCAATCAGTTCGGCGGGAACACCAATCTGGAGGCCGTCAAGTTCCTGCAAGATATGAGCGCAGCGGCCTTTGGCTTTAACCCCTCTGTTCTGGTCATCGCAGAGGAGTCCACCGCCTTCCCCATGGTCACAAAACCTGGATATGACGGCGGTTTGGGCTTCAATTTCAAGTGGAACATGGGTTGGATGCACGACATGTTGGACTATATGTCCACCGATCCTCTGTTCCGCAAGGGACGCCATCGTAATATTACCTTCTCTTTGACCTATGCTTTCTCCGAGAACTTCATTCTCCCCCTCTCTCACGACGAGGTGGTGCATGGGAAGTGCTCTCTGCTCAACAAAATGCCCGGCACCTACGAAGAGAAATTTCAAAATCTCCGGGCCTTCTACGGGTATATGATGACCCATCCCGGCAAAAAGCTGGTATTTATGGGCGGGGAGTTCGGTCAGTTTATTGAATGGGATTTCACCAAGGAACTGGACTGGTTCCTTTTGGAATATGACAAGCATCGCCAACTGCAAGACTATGTACGGGATTTGAATCACTTTTATCTGGCCCATCCTGCCCTGTGGCAGAATGATAATGACTGGCACGGCTTTCAATGGATTGCCTGTGATGACGACAGCCAGAGTGTCATCTCCTTCCGGCGCGTGGACGCTAAGGGAAAGGAAGTTGTGGTTGTGTGCAACTTCTGTCCCGTCACACGAGAGAAGTATTGCATCGGAGCAGCTAAGGCGGGCACTTATATTCCTGTGTTGTCCAGTGACGACGTGAAATATGGTGGCACCGGTACAAAACTAAAGCCGGTGAAGGCTAAAGCAAAACCTATGCATGGGCTCAAGTATTCCATTGAGTTAACTCTTCCGCCTCTCTCCACTGTGTATTACGAACGAGAGGCTCCGCACCGGACCCGCAAAACAGCCGATGGCGTGCCCACTGCAAAGGTACGAAAGGCCGGCACTACCAAGAAAAACTCTGCTGGAGGGTCTTCCAGCAAATAACCATCGCATACGATCAGCGAGGAAAGATGAATTAGGGGGGCTTCACTGTGATCGAACGAAAAAAAGAGTGCATTTCTATGCTCTTGGCCGGTGGTCAGGGTAGCAGATTGTACGTCCTGACAGAAAACACCGCAAAACCCGCCGTTCCTTTTGGCGGCAAATATCGCATCATCGACTTTTCTCTCTCCAACTGTGTCAATTCTGGCATTGATACTGTGGGTATTCTCACCCAGTATCAACCTCTGGAGCTCAATGACTACATCGGCAACGGCCAGCCTTGGGATCTAAACCGCAATTTCGGCGGTGCTCATGTACTCCCCCCTTATACCAAAACCAAAAACAACCAATGGTATAAAGGTACTGCCAATGCCATTTACCAGAACATCCCCTTCATTGAGCGGTATCAGCCTGAGTATGTCCTGATTCTCTCCGGAGACCACATTTATAAGATGGATTACAACAAAATGCTGCAGTTCCACAAGGACAAGGGCTCCGAGTGCACCATCGCCGTGATCACCGTCAGCCCGGATGATGCCACTCGTATGGGCATCATGAGTACCGACGAGAATCAGGCCATTGTAGATTTCGAGGAAAAGCCCGCTCACCCCAAGAGCAATCAGGCTTCCATGGGTGTATACATTTTTACATGGGCCGCTCTCAAGAAGTATCTCATTGCCGACGAGGCAGATCCTAAGTCTGAAAATGATTTCGGCAAGAACGTCATCCCCGCTTTTCTCCGGGACGGTCGCCCCATGTACGCCTATCCGTTTGAGGGCTACTGGAAAGACGTGGGAACTCTGGACAGTCTGTGGGATGCCAACATGGATTTGTTGGATCCAAACGATCCCTTGGATATGCGCGATCCCCACTCCAAGATATATGCCCGGAACTACGCCAGCCCCTCCACGTTGATTTCCGCCTCCTCCAAGGTCTCCAACTCCTTCATCACCGAGGGATGTCAAATCAAGGGCACCATCGAAAACTCCGTGTTATACACCGGATGTGTGGTGGAGGAGGGTGCCGTGGTCAGTGGAACGGTCCTCATGCCCAACACCATTGTCCGCAAGGGCAGTACCGTCAATTATGCCATCATTGGTGAGCAGTGTGTCATTGAGGAAAATGTCACCATCGGCGCACGTCCGGAGGATTCTGTGGGTGAAAATTGGGGCATCAGCGTAGTCGGTCACAAAAAGACCATCCCCTCTGGCACCGTCATCAAACCCAAGGAAATCGTTTAAGGGGGGCTTAGAAAGATGAAAATGTGTGGAATTATCTTTTCCGAGATGTACTCGGATGAATTGAATGCTTTTACCCATGACCGCAACATGGCCGCCATTCCCTACGGTGGACGATATCGCCTGGTGGATTTTGCCTTGTCCAATATGGTCAACTCAGGAATTACCAGCGTCGGTGTGTTGGCCAAGCAGCATTACCACTCCCTGATGACCCATTTGGGAAACACTCAGGAGTGGGATTTGAACCGCAAGAACGGCGGTCTGCAGATCATCCCCCCCTATGCCAGTGAGAGTCTCAATCATGCCAACCGGGGCAAATTGGATGAGTTGCGCAATGCCTTGGACTTTCTTCGCGAGGACACCTCTCCCTACGTTGTCATGGCGGACGCTCATGTGATTTGCAACATGGACTATCGTCCTGTTTTGGAATCCCACATGAAAAGCGGCTGTGATATTACTGTGGTGGGCACTCCAAATACGCAAAACAATGACACCACATACAAGGCGGTCATGCAAACCGACGAGAACATGCGCGTCACTTCTTATGCCCTAGACCACGTGCCTCAGCCCGGTGATTATTGCGGCATGAGTACGATGGTGATTGACCGACAGGTCCTGATTGACACCGTGATGGAGTTTACCGCCCGGGGTATTTATTTCCTGGAACGCGATTTCATCCAGAGTCGGTTCAACTCAGGTGAGTTGTCCATCAATCTCTACCCCTTTGAAGAGCCCGTCCTCCGGGTTAACAGCATTGAAAGCTATTTCAGCAGTAACATGGCACTGCTGGACGAGAACATCAGCGGATCTCTGTTCCGTCCGGATCGTCCCATCTACACCCGCGTCAACGACGAGGTTCCCTCCCACTATGGCATGAACTGCAACATTGCCGACTGCATCATTGCCGACGGATGTATTTTGGACGGCAATGCGGAAAACTCCGTCATCAGCCGTAGTGTCCGGATTGCCAAGAATGCCACCGTGAAGAACTGCATCATTATGCAGGGCAGCGTCATTGGGGAAGGGGCCCTGCTGGAGAATGTCATTGTGGATAAATGGGCAACCATTTCTGCCGGCAGCCAACTCAAGGGTTTGGCCACGGCTCCCGTGATCATTCGCAAAGGAGTCACAGTATGAAAATCCTGTTTGCAGCCAGTGAGGCAGCTCCTTTTCTGAAAACAGGCGGTCTGGGTGATGTGGCCTCTGCCCTTCCCAAAGCACTCAGTGCCGATGAACATTCACAGATTGCGGTTTTTCTCCCTTATTACAAAGCTATCAAAGACAACCCTCGGTGGAACATCGAATTTCTCTGTCACTTTCGTGTCCCCTTGTCTTGGCGCAGCGTCTACTGCGGCGTGTTCCGTGCCAAGAATACCACCAAAAATCTCCAGTATTACTTCATTGACAACGAGTACTACTTCTACCGGGATTCTGCCTATGGCTACTACGACGATGGGGAACGGTTCGCCTTCTTCTCCAAAGCCATTTTGGAGTCCTTGCAGTACCTAAATTGGTACCCTGACATCATTCACGCCAACGATTGGCAGACGGCCATGATCCCGGTCTTTCTGCGAGCTTTCTACATGGGGCTTGAGGCCTATCAGCCCATCCGTACCCTGTTCACCATTCACAACATGGAGTATCAGTGCAAGGCTCCAGAATCCTTTGTGGACGAGGTGCTTGGTCTGCCTGAGGACTGGCGCGGTACCACCCAGTATGACGGCTGTACCAATATGATGAAGGCTGCCATTCTGGTCTCCGATCGGGTGAGTACCGTCTCCCGCACCTATGCCTATGAAATCCAGAATCCCTACTACGCCCATGGTCTGGATGCGGTGCTTCGCCACCACAGCTACAAGCTCAGCGGCGTAGTCAACGGCATTGATACCGAATTGTTTGACCCTGCCACTGATCCGCTCATCCCTGTCAACTTCAACACCAATCAATTGGGCAAGAAACTGCAAAACAAGCGAGCCCTTCAGGAGAAGTTGGGGTTGGAGCGCCGGGACGATGTTCCCATAGTCATCATGATTACCCGCCTGGTTCCCCATAAGGGCGTAGATCTGGTACAGGCTGTGATGGATGATCTGATGTGGGATGACATTCAGTTTGTTGTCATTGGCACCGGTGACCACAACTACGAGGACATGTTCCGTTCTTATGCGGCCCGCTTCCCTCAGAAAATGTCGGCCAACATTGTTTTTGATAACAAACTGGCCCATGAGACCTACGCTGCTGGCGATCTGTTGCTTATGCCTTCCAAGCAGGAGCCTTGTGGCCTGACCCAACTCATTGCCATGCGCTATGGCACCATCCCCATTGTCCGGGAAACAGGCGGACTCTACGATACCGTCCCCGCTTTTAACCCTGAAACCATGGAAGGGCGCGGTTTTACTTTCAAAAGTTATAACGCCCATGATATGCTGGACGCGGTTCGACGTGGTGCGGCGCTGTTTCACGACTCGAAACGTTGGAAAGTTTTGCAGAAAAATGACATGAATTTTGATAGTTCTTGGAATCAGTCCGTTCAGGAGTATTGGCAAATCTATCGTTCCATGTTATAATGAATCCGTGTTGCTGTACCGACCACAGCTTGCTTAGCAAGTTGTGGTCGGTATGGGTAACACGGTTTTTCAAATCTTTGTGGGTTCTTATGGAACCCATACCAGAGGAGTTCAGTTTACATGGATCAGAAACAGATTATCGCAAAACTGGAAGAGACCTTGTTACGACGCTATGGCTGTCACTCAGACACCGCCTCTCCCCAACAGATTTACCGCAGTCTCTGCTACCTCGTCAACGAGATGTTGGTGGAGAAAAACACACTGTTCAACCGCAAGGTTCAAAAAGAACAGGACAAACAGGTATACTATATGTCCATGGAGTTCCTGGTAGGCACTTCCTTGCGGAACAATTTGTATAACCTCGGTCTGGAGGAGATGTTCGCAACGGCTCTTGATAAGTGCGGAATCGACATCCATGACCTATATGAAATGGAGCCGGATGCCGGTTTAGGCAACGGTGGTTTGGGCCGCTTGGCCGCCTGTTATATGGACTCTGCCACTACCCTTGACATCCCCTGCACTGGTTACTCCATTCGCTACGAGTTCGGTATCTTCAAACAGAAGATCATTGACGGCTGGCAGATGGAATTCCCCGACGACTGGCTGACCATGGGTGACGTTTGGCTGGTACCTCGGGAGGACGAGGCCGTTGAAGTAAAATTTGGCGGTGAGGCCCACGGTTGGGATGACCACGGCAAGTATCGTGTGGCTCATGTCAACTACCAGTCCGTGGTAGCCGTCCCCAACGACATGTACATCTCTGGTCATGATACTGATGCGGTGAATAAGCTGGTGTTGTGGAGTGCTAAGTCCCCCCACAGCTTTGATATGTCTGCCTTCTCCCGCGGTGATTACGCCAAGGCTTTGGAGGGCGATACCATGGCTGAGGTCATCTCCAAGGTTCTCTACCCTGCTGACGATCACATCGCCGGGAAGCGTCTGCGCCTACGCCAGCAGTATCTGCTGGTTTCTGCCTCGCTGCAGACCATTTTGCGCAAGCATCTGCGCACCTATCGCAACCTGGACAACCTGGCCGACAAAGTGTCCATCCACATCAACGACACCCACCCAGCCCTGTGTGTGCCTGAACTGATGCGGTTGTTGATAGACGAATACGAGTATGGATGGGACGAAGCCTGGAACATCACCTGCAACACCCTGTCCTACACCAATCACACCGTGATGAGCGAGGCTCTGGAGCGTTGGAGCGAGAGCCTCTTCGCCGAGCAGCTACCTCGTGTGTATCAGATTGTGTGTGAGATCAACCGCCGTCTGGTGGAGAGACTTCATGGTATGTATGGCAATGATATGGGCAAAATCAATTACATGGCCGTCATCGCCAACGGGGAAATCCGCATGGCCAATCTGTGTCTGGCGGCCTGCCACAAGATTAACGGCGTGTCTAAGCTGCACACCGAGATCCTCAAGGAAAGCATCTTCCGGGATTACTATCAGATGCAGCCCCAGCGGTTCCTCAATGTCACCAACGGCATCGCCTACCGCCGCTGGCTGTGCCAGTCCAACCCTCAGCTCACTGCCCTGCTCAAAGAGCTGATCGGAGACGGCTTTGTGAAGGATGCTACCCAGCTGGAAAAGTTGATGAAATATCACGATGATATCAGCGTACTCCGCCGCTTACAGGAAATCAAGCTGGCCAACAAGCAGCGTCTCAGTGACCTCATCTTGCAGCGTAACGGCATCCAGGTGGACCCCAATTCCCTGTTTGACGTGCAGATCAAGCGGCTGCACGAGTACAAGCGTCAGCTGCTCAATGTGCTGCAAATCCTCCACATGTATTTGGAGATCAAGGCCAATCCCAACGCTTCCTTCCAGCCTCGCACCTTCATCTTCGCTGCCAAGGCCTCCGCTGGCTACATCATGGCAAAGCAGATCATCCAACTCATCTGTGCCGTGTCCCGCCTGGTCAACTCCGATCCTGTGGTGCGCGACAAGGTGAAAGTGGTCTTTATGGAGGACTACAACGTCTCCCTTGCTGAGGTCATCATTCCCGCTGCGGAAATTTCGGAGCAGATTTCCATTGCGGGCAAAGAGGCCAGCGGCACCGGCAATATGAAGTTGATGATCAATGGTGCTGTAACCCTGGGCACCTTGGATGGCGCCAATGTGGAAATCCGGGAGCAGGTTGGCGACGAGAATATCGTCCTCTTCGGCCTTCGTACCCCTCAGGTCAATGAGCTGTGGCACCGTGGGTACAATCCCCAGGTATATGTCCACAACGATCCCCAACTGCAGGCCGTCATGGAGCTGCTGCGTGCCGGGTTCTCCAACATGCACTTTGACGATATTGTCAACTCTCTGATTACCAACCACCGTGGCCCGGCCGATCCCTACATGTGTTTGTCCGACTTCCACGACTATGTGCGGGCACAGAATGATGTGTCCGCAATTTATGGCGACCGTCGCCGCTTCAACAACTTGTCTCTGGTGAACATCGCCAAGGCCGGTCTTTTCTCTTCCGACCGCGCTGTGAACGAGTATGCCGAGAACATTTGGCACTTGAAATAACCCTATTATCCTGATGGTCTGGAGTTTTTATGGATGAATGTCGCATTTAATTGCCTATTAGAAGAATTCAAAACACCGTTTGGATGCGTGCGGGAAAATCAGCCCTGCTACATGACGGTCAAGGTGCCCGAATATTATGCCGTGAGCGGCGTGGATGTACTTTTAACCACAGACACTTCCTACGGCCTGCGGGTATCCTTTGAACTAACTGGGACCCAGGATGGCTACCAGATCTACAAAACCCAGTTTTCCCTCTCCCGGTGCGGATTGTATTTTTATCACTTCCGTTGCCAAGGCGGACAAGGACCTTTCCATGTGTACCGATGCGGTGAGACGGACACCAGCATCAATCATGGGGATCTCTGGCAACTGACCTGCTACCCTGTCGATTTTCATCCACCCGCTGAATACGCCGGCGCCGTGATGTACCAGATTTTTCCGGACCGATTCTATCGTTTGGGCACCTGTGACCTCACTGATAAGCTTCAGCCCTACTGGGTGCATGACAGCTGGGAGGATACCCCTCATTTTCTCCCCAACGAACAGGGTGAGGTACTGAACAACGATTTCTTTGGCGGTAATTTCCAAGGCATTCGCTCCAAGCTGTCGTACTTGAAAAGCCTAAATGTGGATGTGATCTACCTCAACCCCATTTCCATGGCGTTTTCCAATCATCGGTATGATACCGCCGACTATCTTCGACCCGACCCCATGTTGGGCACCGAGGCAGAATTTTCCGCCCTGTGTCACGATGCCCACAAGATGGGGATGAAGATTATTTTAGATGGCGTGTTCTCCCACACTGGGAGCAACAGCGTCTACTTCGACAAAAACCATGTGTTTGGACATGGTGCCATCAGTGACCCCAACTCTCCCTATCGAAGCTGGTTTGACTTTCAGGAGTATCCCAATCGGTACACTTCCTGGTGGGGCATCGACACCCTCCCCTGTGTCAACGAGATGGACCCGGCCTTTTTGGAGCACATCATCACCGGCACAGACAGCGTCATTGCTCACTGGCTGGGCTTAGGCGCAGACGGATTCCGTTTAGATGTGGCCGATGAGTTGCCGGACTCCTTCATCGCCCTCTTTCGCAAGCGTCTCAAGGAGCTCAATCCAGAAGCCTTGCTGCTGGGAGAGGTATGGGAAGATGCCTCCAATAAGATCAGCTACGGTGCCCGGCGCAAGTATTTCTCCAATGGGGAACTGGATTCTGTGATGAACTATCCCTTCCGCAGTGCCATTCTCTCCTTTATGGCCCATCCCGATGCCAACAGTTTTCGGGCGGCAGTCATGTCGGTGGCAGAGCACTATCCCCAGGAAGTGCTGCACTGTCTGATGAACAGCCTCTCTACCCATGACACGCCCCGCATTCTCACCCTGTTGGGTGATTCTTTTGAAGGGTCCAAACAGGAAAAGGCCCATCGCTTTTTGGAAGGAGACACCAAGATTTGGGCGGTCCGTCGGGAATGTGCCGCAGCCGTCCTGCAATTCACCCTTCCGGGGATGCCCTGCATTTACTATGGAGACGAAGCTGGCTTGGAAGGCTTTGAGGATCCCTTCAACCGCCGTTGCTTCCCTTGGGGAAACGAGTTGAAGGAACTGCAGCAGGTTTACCGGTCCCTGAGCAAACTCAAGGGCAGCTACCTCGCCTTAAAGCGTGGCGAAGTCCGGTTCGAGAATCCCAACGAGTGCGTCATCCACTTGATCCGCTCCTGGGAGCACCAGCACATTCATACCTTCGTCAACGGTGGAACGAATCCGGTAACCATTCCCATCACTGGTCAATTGCTCTTCCAATCCCATGCAGCCAAAGAGAAACGACTGCTGCACCTAGAGTCCTGGGGAGCAGCAATCATGATAGAATAGGAGTTGAGAGAGATGAAGCAAGTTTGTTTTGGCGTGGACATCGGCGGAACATCCGTCAAGCTGGGGCTGGTGGATTCAGAAGGTCCCCTGCTCCACAAAAGTGAGTTCTCTTCTCCCCGCGATCCAGCCACCATGTTCGATCGGATTGCACAGGAGATTGAGCAGGTCAAAGCACAGTTTGATGATTGTGCCTTCGTGGGTGCTGGTGTCGGTGTGCCAGGTCCGGTCTTCAACCAGGAAGAGGTGCGAGGCTGTGTCAATCTGGGCTGGGGTGACATCAACGTGGCCACAGAGTTGTCCTCCCGCACCGGTTTGGTGGTCAGAGTGGAAAACGATGCTAATCTGGCTGCCTTGGGTGAATTGTGGCACGGGGCGGGCAAAGGCCGCAAGAGCCTTGCCATGCTGACAGTGGGCACCGGAATCGGCTGCGGCATCATCGCCAACGGCCAAATCATATCAGGTGCCAACGGTGCCGGTGGAGAAGCCGGACATATGCCCATGAGTTTTCACCGGGATTGGCCATGCTCCTGCGGGAAAACCGGCTGTTTAGAGGTTACTGCCTCCGCCACTGGCATCGTTCGCGCGGCCCGGGAATTCCCACCTTTCCGGGATATGGAGACAGTCACCGCCAAAGATGTGTTTGACGCTGCCAAGGACGGAAATGAGCAAGCTATGGAAGTCATCACCACTGCAGCTCAGGCTCTGGGCATTGCAACCGCCATGATCGGCTGTATCGTCAACCCGGAAATCTTTATCATTGGCGGCGGAGTTTCTGCTGCAGGTTCCATTCTTATGGACCCTGTGGTGGATACATATCGGAAGCAAGTGTTCTCCGCTGCCCGTCAAGCCACATTTGCCCTGGCACAGCTGGGCAACAACGCCGGCATCTATGGCGGTGCCGGACTGTTCTTCTACCAAGGTTAACCCTCCCCCGGTGGGTGAAATCATAAACAAGGAGTGTACACACTATGTTGCAGTTGGATTTGTCTAAGTTGGAAGGATTTGTTTCTCAGGAGCAGATAACAGCCATGGCCGATGAGGTGTCTGCTGCTCATGCCAAACTGTATGACAGCACTGCCCCCGGTGCCGACTTTACCGGCTGGGTGCGTCTGCCCGAGTCCTATGACAAGGATGAGTTTGCCCGCATCCTCAAGGCTGCTGAGAAGATCCGTTCCGACTCTGACGTTTTGGTGGTCATCGGAATTGGCGGCTCCTATCTGGGTGCTCGCACTGCCCTGGAGATTTTCCCCTCCAACGGTCCCGAAATTTGCTTTGTGGGCTGTTCTCTCAGCCCCAATGAGACCAAAAAGGTCATGGACCGCATTGCCGGCCGCAACTGGTCCATCAACGTGATTTCCAAGTCTGGCGGCACCATTGAGCCTGCCATCGCTTTCCGTGTCTTCCGTGAACTGCTGGAGAAACAGTACGGTGCCGAGGCCAACAGCCGCATCTACGCCACCACTGACAAGGCCCGTGGTGCTTTGAAGTCCGTGGCTGACAAGCACGGCTGGGAGAGTTTTGTCATTCCCGACGAGGTGGGCGGCCGCTTCTCTGTGCTCACCGCCGTGGGCCTGCTGCCCATCGCTGTGTCCGGTACCGACATCAACGAGCTGATGGCTGGCGCTGCTGAGGCCATGGAGAAGTATGACCTGCGTTCCATGGACAATCCCGTGTGGCAGTATGTTGCTGCCCGGAACCTGCTCTACCGTCAGGGCAAGAAGATCGAGATTTTCTGCAACTACGAGCCTTCCTACACCTTCTTTGGCGAGTGGCTCAAGCAGCTGTTCGGCGAGTCCGAAGGCAAGGACGGTCTGGGCATCTTCCCCGCCAGCGTCCAACTCACCACCGATCTGCACTCCATGGGTCAGTATATCCAGGACGGCGAGCGCATTCTCTTTGAAACCGTCCTCTACGTGGACGACACTGGCTGTGAGATCACTGTGCCTTACAGCGAAGATGACGGTGACAATCTCAACTATCTGGCCGGCAAGCCTCTGAGCTTTGTGCGTGAGATGGCCTTCCAGGGCACTCTGGCTGCCCATCACGACGGCGGCGCACCTGCTATGGTGCTGCGCAGCCCAAAGATGGATGCCCGCACTTTGGGCGAGATGTTCTACTTCTTCGAGCTGTCCTGCGGCATCAGCGGCCATGTGCTGAAGGTCAACCCCTTCAATCAGCCCGGTGTTGAGGCCTATAAGAAGAACATGTTCGCTCTTCTGGGCCGTCCCTAATCTCTCTTGAAAACTCCCCTGGGTACTGTTGCGCGCCCAGGGGAGTTTTTACACTTTCTTTACAAAAAGTGACAGGAAAACCTTACATAGATTTTGTAAGGTAATAAGAGTGGTGTATTACGTCCATCCCATTGTGGGCAAGATCATTATGACCGTAACAAGGAGGTTTTCCATGAAGCATGCAGTGATTGATATTGGCTCTAACTCCATGCGCTTAACTGTATATTCCGTAGAAAAAGATAGCTTTACTGTTCTCTTCAAAGAAAAAATTATGGCCGGTCTGGCCAATTACATTGAACACGGAACCCTCACCGAAGAAGGGATTCAGCGTGCTGCTTCCGGACTGCTTTCCTTTGCCAAAACTTTGAAACACCTGGAAATCACCAATATCTCCGCCTTCGCCACCGCCTCCCTGCGCAACGTACACAACACCCAGCAGGCCACGGCAGCCCTCAGTGATATGGTGGGGTTCCCCATCCAAGTGCTCTCTGGCGAAGAAGAAGCCACCTATGGCTACATGGGTGCCATGCAAGATGTCTCCATGTCCAGTGGTTTGTTTGTGGATATCGGGGGTGCCAGTACGGAATTGGTGGAATTTGAAGACGGGATGACCAATCAGGCCATCAGTTATCCCATTGGTTCTTTGAAGCTATACCGGGACTGCGTTAAGCGGATTTTGCCAGGAAACGGCTCATATGCCCGGATGGAAAAGGCCTTGAAACGAGAACTGGGACATTTGCCTACTCCCGCCCTGCCATATACCCAGATTGCGGCGGTAGGCGGCTCTGCCCGTGCCGCTTTGAAGCTGACACGGACGGTATTCCAGTTACCTCAGACCTGCCGCACCATCACTGACGATCAGCTCAACGAGGTATTTTCTCTGCTGCGTTCAGATCAGCGTACCGCCACCGATCTCATCTTAAAATCAGCCCCTGAACGGCTTCACACATTGATTCCGGGCCTGATGATTCTCCGCTATATCGTCAAAACATTTGAAGCTCATGAGGTCATCGTCAGTCGTTACGGTGTCCGGGAGGGGTATTTATGCCAGAAAGTTCAGTCAAAACTATGAAAGATTATAGCTATACCCAAAATCGAGAGTTGAGTTGGCTGCGGTTCAACCGCCGTGTGTTGGAGGAGGCCGCAGACAACACAGTTCCTCTGCTGGAGCGACTGAAGTTCATCTCCATCTTTACCAGCAACTTGGACGAGTTTTTTATGATTCGTGTGGGCAGCCTTTTTGATCTGGCTGCCATCTCCACCAAAGAACGTGACAACAAAAGTGGTATGACTCCCATGGAGCAGCTGCGCAGTGTCTATGACACCATCCCTCCCCTCATTGATTTGAAAAATCATCTTTATGAAACTCTCTGTGAGCAGTTAGAGCGCGAAGGTATTGTGGACGTTTCTATGGAGGGCTTGACGGAGAATGAGCGGCAATATGTCTCCCGATATTATACCGCCAATCTACTCCCCACCCTTTCCCCCCAGATTGTAGACTCTCATCACCCCTTTCCTCACTTGGAAACCAAGCGTCTCTATATTTCCCTGTTGCTGCGGGAGAAAAAGGACCGCCTCTCTCTGGGCTTTGTCCCTCTTCCATCCTCTTCGCCCGCCTTTTTGATGCTGCCCAATTCCACTGGGCGGTACATTCGCATGGAACAAATTCTCCTCCACTGGGCCCCTTCCCTGTTTGAGCGATACAAAATCGCGGACAGTTGTGTCATCTGCGTCACCCGCAACGCCGACATCAGCTTTGACGTAGATAAGTTTGAGGACACCACCGAAGAGGATTTCCGCAACCACGTAAGCAAGCTGCTCCACCTGCGGGGCAAGCAGTCTGCGGTACGTCTGGAGTTGTCCCGCCCAGTGTCCCAGGTGTTCGTTGACACTCTACGGGAGCGTCTGGATCTAGAGCCTCATCAGGTGTATGTGGACCGTGCCCCACTAAATATGAGTTATGTCTTTCCCCTCATTAGCCAACTGCCCTCCGATGTCAGTGAGAATCTCCTCTTCCCCCCTTATCAGCCCCGACAGCCCGAAGATCTGAACCCCAAACAGAGTATGATTCAGCAGATTCAACAACGAGATCGCCTGCTGTTCTATCCCTTTGACTCGGTGAATCCCTTCCTCCAGCTGCTCCAGGAAGCCGCTGAACGCAAGGATGTCATTGCCATCAAGATGACCATTTATCGCCTGGCCTCCTCCTCCAAAATTGCCCGTACCCTTTGCCGCGCCGCTGAAAATGGCAAAGAAGTAACCGTCCTCATGGAACTTCGCGCCCGTTTTGATGAGGCCAACAACATTGCCTGGTCCAAGGCTCTGGAAGAGGCAGGCTGCCGCGTCATCTATGGCGTAGAGGACTACAAGTGTCACAGTAAGATCTGCCAGATCACTCTGCGACGGGGTGATATTCTTAACTACATCACCCAGATCGGCACGGGCAACTACAACGAAAAGACCTGTGCCATGTACACGGATCTATGT
>CALXDO010000081.1 GCA_944387075.1 uncultured Oscillospiraceae bacterium
CCTCGTCACCCACGCCAGCGGCGGGAGTGCCATTCTCCTTCAGAACGGTCTTCAGGGTGTGGAACACCTCGGCGCAGCGGCGCAGAGCCTCACGGAAGGAGGGAGCGGAGACGGGCATGATCATGAATTCCTGGATGTCCACGTTGTTGGTGGCGTGAGCGCCGCCGTTGAGAATGTTCATCATGGGCATGGGCAGGATCTTGGCGTTCACGCCGCCAATGTAGTTGTACAGGCTCATGCCCAGGGACTCGGCAGCGGCCTTGGCGCAAGCCAGAGAAGCACCCAGGATGGCGTTAGCGCCCAGACGGGTCTTGTTGGGGGTGCCGTCCAGCTCGATCATGGTCTTATCAATGGCGGGCTGATCCAGAACGTTCATGCCGATCAGAGCCTCAGCAATCTCGGTGTTGACGTTGGCAACAGCCTTCTCCACACCCTTGCCCATGTAGCGGCTCTTATCGCCGTCACGCAGCTCGCAAGCCTCGTAGATACCGGTGGAAGCGCCGGAGGGCACAGCAGCACGGCCCACAGTGCCGTCGTCCAGGGTCACCTCAACCTCAACGGTGGGATTGCCGCGGGAGTCCAGGATTTCGCGAGCGATGACGTCAACGATTTCGATCATGTTTTTCATGGGAATCAATCTCCTTTCAAATCGTAGAGAATGTTATCTTCAGGTGGGCAGACCCGGGAGGGCCTGCCCGCCGGATAACCACAATGGGTTGGTTGTGCGGAGTTTTAGTGGACGATCAGAGTCTCGCCGGTCATTTCCTCCGGCTTCTCCAGGCCCATCAAATCCAGCATGGTGGGAGCCAGGTCGGCCAGACGGCCGTCGTGCAGCTTCACATCTGCACCCACCAGGCAGCAGGGCACCAGGTTGGTGGTGTGGGCGGTGAAGGGGGTGCCATCCTCAGCCAGCATGTGCTCGGCGTTGCCGTGGTCAGCGGTGATGATGGACACGCCGCCCATGGCGGAGGTGGCAGCCACTACCTTGGCCACGCCGGCATCCACAGCCTCAGCGGCCTTTACAGCGGCGTCAAACACGCCGGTGTGGCCCACCATGTCGCAGTTGGCGTAGTTGAGGATGATAACATCATACTTGCCGCTCTCGATGCGCTTGACACACTCCTCGGTGACCTGGGCAGCGCTCATCTCAGGCTGCAGGTCGTAGGTGGCAACCTTGGGGGAGGGGATCAGGCAGCGATCCTCACCGGGGAAGGTCTGCTCCACGCCGCCGTTGAAGAAGAAGGTGACATGGGCGTACTTCTCGGTCTCGGCAATGCGCAGCTGGGTGCGGCCCATGCGAGAAATATACTCACCGAAGATGTTGGACAGCTTCTCACGGGGGTAGGCCACCACCACGTTGGGCATGGTAGCGTCATACTCGGTGGTGCACACATACTGCACATGGAAGAAGCCCTTCTTGCGCTCAAAGCCGGTGAACTCGGGGTCTACGAAGCTGCGGGTGATCTCGCGGGCACGGTCGGGGCGGTAGTTGTAGAAGATGATGGAGTCACCCTCGCCGATCTCAGCGCCCTTGGTGCACACCACAGGCTCCATGAACTCGTCGGTGACGCCCTTCTCGTAGGACTCGGCCACAGCTTGGGCAGCGTCGGCACAGAAGGGGGCCTCACCGTAGACCATGGCCTGATAGGCACGCTCCACGCGCTCCCAGCGGTTGTCACGGTCCATGGCGTAGAAACGGCCCATGACAGTGGCAATCTGGCCCACGCCCAGCTCCTTCATCTTGGCCTGGAGCTGTTCCACATAGCTCTTGCCGGAGGAGGGGGGCACGTCACGGCCGTCCAGGAAGCAGTGGACAAACACCTTGGAAAGGCCACGCTCCTTGGCCATCTTCAGCAGAGCGAAGAGGTGGGTGATGTGGGAGTGCACGCCGCCGTCGCTGAGCAGGCCATACAGGTGCAGGGCAGTGCCCTTCTCCTTGCAGGCGTCCATGGCGGAGACGTAGGCGGGATTCTGGAAGAAGGTGCCCTTCTCGATGTCCAGAGAGATGCGGGGCAGATCCTGGAACACCACGCGGCCGGCACCGATGTTGGTGTGGCCCACCTCACTGTTGCCCATCTGACCGTCGGGCAGGCCCACGTCCAGACCGGAGGCGGACAGATGGCAGCAGGGATTCTCTGCGAAGATCTTGTCCAGGTTGGGGGTTTTGGCGGCGGCAATGGCGTTGTCTCCGGGCTTGCACTGGCAGGCGGGCAGGCCGTAGCCGTCCATGATGATGAGGGTAGTAGGAGTTTTCATTTCTTACGCCTCTCTTATGCTTCCTGGTTTGCGGCGTTGATGATAGCCATGAAGTCGTCGGGCTTCAGGGCAGCACCGCCGATGAGACCGCCATCGATGTCAGGCTGAGCCAGCAGCTCAGCGGCATTCTTGGCGTTCATGGAGCCGCCGTACTGGATGGTCACGGCGCGGGCCACGCGGGCACCGTACAGCTTGCGGATCACGCCGCGGATGTGGGAGCACACCGCGCCAGCCTGCTCGGCAGTGGCGGTCTTGCCGGTTCCAATGGCCCAGATGGGCTCGTAGGCGATGACCACGCGGCGCACCTGGCTCTCGGTCAGGCCGGCCAGAGCGATCTTGACCTGATAGGTGATCAGCTCCTCGGTGACGTCCAGCTCACGCTGCTCCAGGCTCTCGCCCACGCACACGATGGGGCGCAGACCGGCTTCCAGAGCGGCATGAACCTTCTTGTTGACGGTCAGGTCGGTCTCGTTATAGTACTGACGGCGCTCGGAATGGCCGATGATGACGTACTTGGCGCCCACTTCCTTGAGCATCTCCACGGTGACCTCACCGGTGAAGGCGCCGGAAGCCTCATAGTGGCAGTTCTCACCGCCGATGGCCAGACGAGTGTCCTTGAACAGCTTCACAGCACCGGGGATGTTCACAGCGGGAACACACAGCACCACTTCGCACCACTTGTGCTTGCCCAGCTGGGGCTTGATGGCCTCAGCGTAGGCGCGGGTCTCGGACAGGGTCTTGTTCATCTTCCAGTTGCCGGCGATGATGGTCTTACGATATTTCAGGTTCATAAGATTGAGTCGTCCTTTCTGTATAGGGGTGGGGCATATTGGGATCACGCTCGGATTGGACGCATGGCCGGGCCTCTAAGCCCGCCGACTCCGGGCAAACCCGGGACGACAGGTGTGCCGCCCCTGGGCTTTGCCCATCCGCTCTGGGCTTAGCTCCCCTATGCGTCTATCCTCAACGCTTCTTACTTATTAAGCAGGCAAGCCACGCCGGGCAGCTCCTTGCCTTCCAGGAACTCCAGGGAGGCGCCGCCGCCGGTGGAGATGTGGGTCATCTTGTCAGCGAAGCCCAGCTGAGCCACAGCAGCAGCGGAGTCGCCGC
>CALXDO010000082.1 GCA_944387075.1 uncultured Oscillospiraceae bacterium
GCCACGGAAGATGCCAAAGGGCTGGTGGAGCTGTGGCTTCACCAGGCCGGAGGCTATCTCTCCGCTCTTTACCATCCCCAGGTATTGGCTCAGGAAAAAAAGTGGACGGCACTGCCCGGCCTGCACCGGTGTACTCTCCACGTTCTCCAAGCCTATCAGGCCGGGGAACAGGGGAACGAGTTGGACTACGTCCGTGGCCTGCGGGCGGCGCTGGATGTGGCCCCTGTCATGAAGGGGGCGGTGGAGTACCTGCTGGCCCATCCCCCCAAGTCGGAGGCCCAGCGGCAGCTGGAGCAGCTGGCCCAGCAGGTGCGCACGGTGCTGGCCCAGTACGCCCCGGATGACCCGGCGGTGGTAGCTCTTAAGGCCAGCCCGGCCTACCAGAGAGTGTCCCACTTGCTGCTTCAATGACCCACACCAATTTCCCAAAGGAGGACGCCATCATGGATATGATCAGTGCCGTCGTGCTGGCGGGGGAGGACCCCCATCTGCTGTCCCAAACCCTGGACAGTTTACAAGGACAAAACTACCCTTGTGTGGAAGTGATCGTGGTGGAGCGGGGGGAGAAGCCCCTGCTGCCCAACCATCCCTGGGGGCAGGTGGTCACCATGCCCCCAGACTCCACCACTGGAGCCTGTCTGCACACCGGAGCCATGCAAGCCCGGGGAGACTACATCACCTTTGTGGAGGCTGGGACAGTGCTAACCCCCACCTGGCTGTATGTGGCAGTGCGTACCCTCCAACTGGACCCATCACTGGGCTGGTGCTATACCTGCGCCGGGATTTCAGGCACCCCAGACACCTTACCGCCCAAGAATTGGGAAAAGTGTCGGCGAGAGGGGCGGATATTTCCCGAACTCATCACCAGATGGGGCATCTCCTGGCAGTCGGTGGTGATGACCCAGGTGCAATACCACCGACTGGGCGGGTTTGACCAGGCCCTCACCGCCCTGGCAGGAGAGGAGCTGCTGCTGCGCCTTTCCCTGGACACCCCCGCCAAGGACACAGGGACTCAGATGATTCAGGTGCAGCCCTCCGACCACATCTCCCCCCAGGCCCTGGTGGAGCGGTGCTACTGGATGAGCCGGCTGTTCCAGCCCTTGGAGCGTATGGGGCTGGTGGAGCAGGTGATGCGTTCGCTGTTGGAGGACATTGACGATGCCGGGGCTTGGGATGTGACGGGAGAATATCTGAACATTTTGGGGGAGAATCCCCAGTACCAGCAGGCCATGGATCGGTTCTTCCAGCGGGAAATTCCCCAGCGGGAGATGATTATGGCTCAGACTCCCGATATATCCGGGGTGGTGGGGTGCGTAGGGTGTGGCGGTTGCCAAAGTATTTGCCCGGTGCACGCCATCTCCATGGAGCCCAATGAGGAGGGCTTTTTGTACCCCGTGGTGGATCAGATGATGTGCATTCAGTGTAATTTGTGCCTTGCAGTCTGTCCCACCCAGGAGGAATTACCCGCCGTACCTGCCCCCCACGTCTACTATGGATTACAAGGGCCGGATGAAGTGCGCATGAAGGCCTCCTCGGGCGGCGTGTTCCCCCTGCTGGCCCAGCACATTCTGGAACAGGGGGGCTATGTGGCGGGAGCGGTGTACGACCGCAATTTCAAGGTACACCATGTGGTGAGCAACCGAAAGGAAGACATTGCGGCCATGCGTACCTCCAAATACGTCCAGAGCGACACCTCCCAGGTCTATTCCGTGATAAAGGGGCTGCTGGAGGCTGGAAAGCTGGTGCTCTTCACCGGAACCGCCTGCCAGGTGGCGGGGCTGCTGGCCTATTTATCCCACCCCTTCGAGAATTTGTACACCATGGACGTGACATGCCACGGGGTGCCATCCCCTGGGGTGTTTGCCCGCTATCTGGATCAATTTCGCCGCAAGAAGGACCCCATCACCCAGGTGAACTTCCGCAATAAAAAGGTGTTCGGGTGGGCTACAAACCTATATATTCAGTACGCCTCAGGCCAATCGTACGCCCCTACCCGACAAGATCCGTACATGGTAGCGTTCCTACATGACTGGATTTTGCGGGAAAGCTGCTATCACTGTCAGTTTAAAGGCATGCGCTACTCCGATTTGACGGCGGCGGACTTCTGGGGCATTCAGTACCTAGATCCCACCTTTGAGGACGGCAAGGGCACCTCCTTCCTCACCGTCAATACCCCCAAGGGGCAGCAGCTGTTTCAGATTCTCCAAGGAAAATTCAAAAAATCAGCGGAATTTGGACGGGAATCAGAGCCAATTTTGGAAATTGCAAACCCCAATCTCCGGGTCAGTGTGCACCGCCCCAAGTTCCGAGATGTGTTTTTCCGCTTCTGGCAGGAGACCCCAGGAACTTTGGAGCAAGTATGGCAAAAGGCGTTTGCGTCCTTACATTTTGACGTGGGACTGATTCTCCACTGGAGTCCAAACTTCGGAAACGCCTTGACTAACTATGCCCTGTATACCCATTTGGCCAAATCCCGCCAGGTCCTGGCGGTGGACAACTGCGGAACCTTGCACCCCACCGGACCCTTTGCCCAATTTGCCGACCGTCACTACGTGTGTTCATCCCACTATTTCCCATATGGTCAAATCGCACTGGTGGAAAATAGCTGTGATGCACTGGTTGTAGGTTCTGACCAGGTGTGGAACCGATATTTCAACCAGCAGTTCCAGTCCGGCAGCTACTATCAGCTGGGCTTTGCAGGGGATCGGGTGCGCAAGGTCGCCTATGGTGCATCCTTTGGAACTCGTGGGGCAGAGCCGTTGCCCCAAGAGTTTGCGCCGCTCTATCGCCGCTTTGATAAAATCGGCGTACGAGAAGCCTTCGGGGTGGAGTCGTGCCGTGAACTGTACGGCGTGGAAGCAGAGTGTGTCTTGGACCCTGTATTTCTGCTAGAGGATGCGGACTATCAGGTATTGGCAGATCAGTCTCACATGGAGGAAACACATCCCTTTATTCTGGCCTATATTCTCAATCCCACGGAGGAGAAGCGCAGAGCCATCCAGCAACTGCAACAGCAGTTGGGCGGAGATGTAAAGGTGATTTCTCTGTGTGAGCCGGTGCAATCCAGCATCGAACTGTCTCGACGGGAGTTGGATTTTGCCTACATTTGTTCGGACCCCACGGTGGAAGATTTCTTATATCTGTTCCAGAACTGCCAGTATGTGGTGACCGACTCCTTCCATGGCACCTGCTTCTCCCTCATTTTCCGTAAGAATTTTATGTCCTTTGTCAACCGACAGCCAGACCGCTTCACGGTGTTCCAGAAGTTTGGCGACGCATCCCGCCACATTGGGACAAGTCCCAGCCAGGATTTCCTAGAGACCTGTTTGCAGCCCCTGGATTACGACGCCATTTACCGGGACTTGGAGCGTGAACGGGAACGCTCCAGGAAGTGGCTGGAGGATGCCCTGGGTTAACTTTTCCCCCATGGCTCCCATCCCCCATACTATTAATAAACCGGGTTGCGACTGCGTGCCGCAACCCGGTTCTCTTTCGTCATTTGACCTTTTTTAACGTATACACCACCCGGTGCTGGCAGGGCAGCCGATCCCGTTTGGGATAGGCGGTTTCATACCATGCCCGCAGCTGCCGGGCCTGTTGGGGGGTCAGTTCCTGGAGAAAGGGCACCACGGCCCCATGCACCGCCAAAAACA
Source organism: uncultured Oscillospiraceae bacterium (assembly GCA_944387075.1). Taxonomy (GTDB): domain Bacteria; phylum Bacillota; class Clostridia; order Oscillospirales; family Oscillospiraceae; genus Enterenecus. The sequence goes on from CALXDO010000082.1 coordinate 3,654, forward strand.
TCCAGTACACCAGGGGGTTGTCCTTGTATGCCGGGGCCTGCCGGAAGATGTACTCCATGGCCTCCAGCCGCTCCTCCCGAGGCATCCGGGCCAGGGCCTGCTCCACATCCTGGGCAAACTGCCGGTGGCACGGGTGGGTGGCGGGTCCACCGCCCAGGCCGAACGCCCCCTCAAAGGGCTTTCGTTTCCATTGCAGCTGGCCCACCTGATCCAGATAATTTTCATACAGCCGTTTCAGTTCTTCCATGACAGCATTCCACCTCATTGTGTGTGGGATTTATTTTCTCCATTTTAGCCACGGTTTCCCCCTATGTCAACGTCCTTCGCTCCCCCTTGCGTAAACAAATTGTAACCATTCTTAACCATACTGTTGTTGTTCCGTGGAGAAACCCCCGTTATAATACAGGTATCTGAGAAAAAAGGAGGTGTTTCCATGCGCCGAGCTCCATGGTATCTGGTTCTCCTGCTGACCTGCGGGCTGTTGTCCGCCTGTTCCGCAACCCCCAGCACCTCACCGAACACGGACGCCGCCTACTCTTCCAGCCAATCCCTGGTGGAGACCTACAGCGCCTCCCCCAGTGTGGAGGACCAGGAGGAGGGCACCGAAGATCCGCCCCTGAGCGAGTCCCGGGACGTTCCCGCCTACCAGCCGGATGTGGAAACGCCTCTGTCCTATTCCCTGGATGGTACCTCCCACACCCTTTTGGGTCTGCGCCACTACGGCATCCAGGGCTACTCCATGGTCTATGATCCCTCCATCTTCACCCGCCAGGGCTGGGAAGATGGGGACGCCTATATGGCCAGCACTGGCAATTACCTGTCCGTGAGCCGCATCAACGGCATGGACGCTGCCACCGTCCGCCAGGGCCTTATTCTCCAGGAGAACATTCCCGACCTGGGCCAACAGGTGACGGTGGGCAGCCAGAACTACACCGCCCACACCCTGGTGGTCAGTCCCCAGGATGGCATCTTCCGTCAGTTCTGGATTTTGGACCTGGCAGACCACAACACCCTACTGGTGGAACAGTCTTATGTCATGGACGGGCCAAACGCCGCTCTCTATCAGGCACTCCAGCTGGCCATGCTGGACACCCTCACCCTGGAATAAGCCTCCAGCTTCGGCGGCTGCAATCGGATTGCAGCCGCCGAATTTTTTGCAAAGTGATTTGCAATCGGGACATGATATGGTATACTCATTGGGCGAAATGGACTGGGAAGGAGATCTGGGCATGAACTATGAATTGCTGGTAGAGGGCTGGTGTGAATTGGGGCTGGGCCTGCTCCACTCCGGTGCGGAAATTTACCGGGTGGAAGACACACTGCACCGTCTGGCCCGGGCCTATCACCTCAGCTGTGAGGTCTTTGCCATTCCCAACTGTCTCATCGTCTCCGCCACCGACCCGGACGGACGGGTACACACCCGTATGCGTCAGGCTACGGTGTCTGGCACCGACATTGAGGGCATCGAACGCTTCAACGCCCTGTCCCGGAAGCTGTGCGCCGACCCGCCCCAGGACCCCCAACAATTCCTGCGGCAGGTGCGGGAAACCGCCGACACCATCCGCCGCTATCCCCCCCACTACCAGCTGGTGGGCTATTTTTTCGGCTCCCTGTTTTTCTCCCTGTTCTTCTCCGGGGGCTGGCTGGAGTCTCTGGTGGCCGGGGTTTCGGGGTTGCTGTGCGGCCTTTGCATGCTGCTGCTCAGCCGCACCCGCTCCAACTTTTTCATCAACACCATGGCCGGCGGCTTTGTGCTGGCTCTGGTGGTGTATGTGGCCCTGGGGCTGGGCCTGCCCATCAACCCCGGCACCGCCGTGGTCGGCTCCATCATGGTGCTGGTGCCCGGTCTGGTGTTTACCAACTTTATGAGCAACCTGCTCACCGGGGACATTGTCTCCGGCCTGTCCACCTTCACCCGGGCGGTGCTCACCGCCGGGGCCATCGCCTTGGGCACCGGTGCCGCCATGGCCCTGTGCCAGCAGCTGTTTCCCTCCGCCGCAGGGCTGACCACCACCCCCGTCTACTCCCCTCTGGGGTACTGCTTTTTTTCCTTTATGGGCTGTCTGGGCTTTTGCCTGTTGTACAACGTGCGGGGCATGGGCTCCATGTTGTGCTGCCTGGGCGGCGCGCTGGGTTGGGCGGTATACCTGCCAGTGATGGGACTGACGGGGAACAACGTCTTTATTTCCAACCTGGCCGCCTCCATCGGGGTGGCCATCTACGCCGAAATCATGGCCCGGCTGCGCAAGTGTCCCAGCATCTCCTACCTGGTGGTGTCCTATTTCCCCCTGGTCCCCGGCTTCACCGTGTATCAGGCGGTGGATTACGGCATCCGGGGGGAATCCCAGCTGTTTTTGGAGACCATGATCCGCACCTTTGGTATCTCCGGCTGCATCGCCCTGGGCACCCTGCTGGTGTCCACCGCCCTGCGGATGTACCAAGCCAGAAAGGAGAAAGCCCACCTATGAGCCGCTATCAAACCGTCCTGTTGGACGCTGACATGACCCTTTTGGACTTCCGCCGCTCGGAACGGGAGGCCCTGCAACAGGTCTTTACCCGCCGGGGTTACTCCTTCGGCCCCGAGGAGGAGGCCCTGTACGAAAAAATCAACAACGCCCTGTGGGATGCCTTTGCCCGGGGGGAGATCGACCAGGACTTCTTGGGGGTGGAGCGGTTTGCCGCCTTTATGCGGGTGCGGGGCGGACACCACGACCCCCGGGCCTGGAACCAGGAATTTGTCAACGCCGTGGGCAAGGGCGCCTACCTGCTCCCCGGGGCCTGGGAGTTCTGCCAGACCCTCAAAGGCATGGGGCTGACCCTGGCCATTGCCACCAACGGCATGCCCAACGCCCAGCGGGGCCGCTACGAGGGCACCCACCTCAACACCCTCATTCCCCACATCTTCATCTCCATGGAGCTGGGGGTTCAAAAACCCATGCCCGGGTTCTTCGACCAGGTGTGTGAGGCCCTGCACATCACCGATCGCTCCACCGTGGTGATGGTGGGCGACGGGCTGGGCAGCGACATTTTGGGAGGCAATCGCGCCGGAATTGACACCATCTGGTACAATCCCCAGAACCTCCCTCTCACCGGTCCGGCCCGGCCCACCTGGACCGCCCATTCCTACCACGAAATCATCCACATTTTGGAATGACCAAATTCGTCATCTTTGGCATATTTTCGCCAAAATTAAAACTGTCATAATACTTTGTTACCGGTTTGTAGTTGACCCCCCCGTACCCCCGTGATATAGTGAGGTGAAGTTAGCGGAATACAAGGAGATCTTCAACTATGAATAGAAAACCTCGTGAGTTTTTACATATATTGGCTTCCATTTGTCTGGTATCCCTGCTGTCCGGCTGCGGCCCTTCCACGCGGGTATCCTCTGACGTGCCACAGCCCAATCCCGAGCAGTACACCCAACCCCCCGCCGTGGTGACCGCCGCCCCCAGCAGCCCCGCGTCCACAGCAGAGCCCACCGTCGAGCCCACACAGGCCCCTTCTGAGGCTCCCTATGAGTTTGGCACCTTTGTGGAGGAGTCTGCCCCAGTGGATGACAGCTGGTTTAGTTCCGCCGCCTTTTTGGGCGACTCCCGCACCGAGGGCTTGAAGGCGTTCAGCGGCTTGAACTATGGGGACTTTTTCTTCTCCCGGGGCATGAATGTGTTCCGGGTGGACAATGAGAATTACAAGGTGGTGTCCATCAATGGTCAGAACTACACCATCCTGGAAGCCCTGTCTTTGAAGCAGTATGACAGCGTATATATTATGATGGGCATTAACGAGCTGGGCTATCCCCTGGCAAGCTACCGTTCCGCCCTGTCCACCATGTTACAGCGGGTCAGCGAGATTCAGCCCAACGCCGTCATCTATCTCCAGACCCTGCCCCCTGTCAACGAGGAAGTGGCCCAGAAAAACGGCCTGGACCCCTCCATCAACAACACCAATGTGGCCGCCTTCAACCAGGTGATTACTGAGTTGGCCAAGGAGTACCGGGTGGCCTTACTGGATACCTCTTCTGTCTATCGGGATGCAAACGGCTCCCTCCCCGCTGATCTGGCCTCGGACGGGGTACATTTCAGTGCCAATGCGTATCGGCGTTGGGTGGACTATCTGGCCAGCCACACCCTGAGTTTCCAGCGTTTTGATGAGAGCCGCAAGCAGGATTCTCCCCCACAAATTTCTGAGGAAGTGCATGAGACATGAGAAAGAAGTTGGCAATACTCTTCGCCACCCTGATGGCGGTGAGTTTGGTGGGCTGCTCTTCCAGCGCCCCGAAAACGACCTCGGTCTATACGGTGGCCGATGCGCAAGTAATCATGGATTCCGGCGTCTTTGACGGAGACATGGCAGACATCGACCTGGACACCGTGGCCATGCTCTACGACATCGACCGCTCCACCATCCAGGACGGCGTCAGCTATTTGGCCACCAACACCTCGGTGAGTGCCGACGAGCTGACCATTCTGGTTCTCACCGACGAGTCCGCCGCCCAGACTGCGGAGACCGCCTGTGAAAAGCGGCTGGACAGCCAGCTGAAAACCGCCAAGGACTACACCCCCGCCGCGGTGCCCCGTCTGGAAGGGGCTGTCATTCGCCGCCTGGGCAACACGGTACTTCTGGCGGTGGGAGACCCCTCCAAGCTGCCCGGCGTGGTGGATCAGCTGGGTAACTAACTACATACAAAAGAGGCTGAAAACCGTTGGTTTTCAGCCTCTTTTTATCGAATTTGTCCGTTCCCACGGACCATGTACTTGTAGGTACACAGTTCAGCCAAACCCATGGGGCCGCGGGCGTGGAGCCGCTGGGTGGAAATGCCCATCTCGCAGCCCAGGCCGAACTGGCCCCCGTCGGTAAAGCGGGTGGAGGCGTTCCAGTACACGGAGGAGCTGTCCACCTGGGTGGTGAACATCCGGGCGGCCTCCTCGTCCCTGGTGACAATGGCCTCACTGTGCCCGGTGGAGTGGGCATTGATGTGGTCGATGGCCTCACTCAGGCTGTCCACCACCCCCACCGCCAAGATGTAATCCAGAAATTCCGTGTCGAAGTCCCGCTCCCCGGCTGGTTGGCCGGGGATGATGGCCGCCGCCCGGGCATCCAGCCGCAGCTGCACCGGGTTCTCCCTGCGCCCCTCCACCAGCCGCTGGTGGAGCATGGGGAGGAACTGCTCCGCCACGTCGGCGTGCACCAGGCACACCTCGCAGGCGTTGCACACGGAGGGGCGGGAGCATTTGGCATTTTCCAGAATGTCCAGGGCCATGTCCAAATCCGCCTTCGCGTCCACATACACATGGCAGATGCCAGTGCCCGTCTCAATGACCGGCACCGTGGCCTGCTCCACACAGGCCCGAATGAGCCCCGCTCCACCCCGGGGAATGAGCAAATCCACCAGACCGTTGGCCTGCATCAGTTCCGTGGCAGAGGCCCGGGTGGTGTCCTCCACCAGCACCACGCTGTCCCGGGGAAGCCCGGCCTGGGCCAGCCCCTCCTGCAGTGCCGCCACAATGGCGGCGGCGGACTGGTGGGCCTCCTTGCCGCAGCGCAGCACACAGGCGGAGCCTGCCTTCAAGGCTAGGGCCGCCGCGTCCGAGGTAACATTGGGGCGGCTCTCATAGATAATGGCGATGACCCCCATGGGGCTGGCAGTCTTTTCAATCACCAGGCCGTTGGGCCGCTCCTCCCGCCGCAGCACCTGGCCCACCGGGTCGGGCAGCTGAGCCACCTCCCGCATCCCCTCGGCCATGTCCCGGATGCGCTGGGGGGTGAGAAGGAGCCGATCCACCATCACCGGGGCAATCACCCCCTGGGCCCGGGCCACGTCCTGGGCGTTGGCGGCCAGAATGGCGTCCATATGGGCTTCCAACTGGTCTGCCATGGCAAGCAGTGCCCTATTTTTCTCCTCCGTGGTGGCAGCGGCCACCTGCTTTTTGGCCCCCTTGGCCCGGTGCAGCAACTCCTGGGTGGTCATGTTTCTTCCTCCTTTTGCGCGCAGAACCGGGTTCCCACCGGCTTGCCCTCTACCATATCATACAAAAGCTCCGGGTGCTCCCCGTGGGCAATGACCATATCACACCCCTTCTCCATCACCATCTGGGCCGCCCGCAGCTTGGTGGCCATGCCGCCGGTGCCCAGGGCACTGCCCGCACTGCCGGCCAGAGCCAATATTTCCGGGGAAATATGGTCTACTCTGTCAATCCGTTGGGCATCGGGGTTTTTATGGGGGTCGGCGGTGTACAGCCCCTGGATGTCGCTGAGCAGCACCAGCACGTCCGCCCCCACGCAGCAGGCCACAATGGCCCCCAGCGTGTCGTTGTCCCCCACCTTGATTTCGGCGGTGGCCACGGTGTCGTTCTCATTGATGACCGGGAGCACCCCCATCTCCAGCAGCCGCTCCAGGGTATTCTGGAAGTTGCGCCGCCGGTCCGGGTGCTCCACGTCCTCCCCGGTGAGGAGGATTTGGGCCACGGTGTGGTTGTACATGGCAAAGAGCCGATCGTAGGTGTACATCAGTTCACACTGGCCCACAGCGGCGGCGGCCTGCTTGGTGGGCATGTCCTGGGGCTTGCCCGGCAGGTTGAGCTTGCCCACCCCCATGCCAATGGCCCCGGAGGAGACCAAAATGGTCTCATGTCCTGCATTTTTCAAATCGGAGAGCACCTTCACCAGCTGCTCCACATGGCGGATATTCAGCCGCCCAGTGGGGTGTGCCAAGGTGGATGTGCCAATTTTCACCACAATTCTCATGGACATCCCTCTCGCTTTAGCGTACTAGATTATAGGTATCATACCACGGGGAGGCAAAAAAAGAAAGCCCCTTTCCAGGGACTTTCTTTGGCGTGTCCTCCTGCTCTTTCCCATATGCGGCTTGCCAGCCTGGGGGACACGCTCCGCTGGGGTTCATTTTGACTGGCCAAAATGAACGAAAAGCCACTTAGGTGCCTTCCCCCTAAGAACCCCGCTTTGGGTACGAGGCTGGGCGTGCGTCAAGGTGCTTTTCGGCCCGAATGGTCTTGCTGTGGCTCCTGTTACTTCCTTTCCCCCAGGTTTCCCTGGCAGCTGGCCCTAAAGCTCGGCGGTTCCCCTGTCCGGGCCTACTTGGGTGGTGCGGTGTTACCACCGCCGGGAGCCAGGCCACCGGCAGCTGGGAACAGCTGCACACCAGGGTGAGGCCCTGGTGGTAGGAGTACCACCACACAGAGGAGCAGGCACCCCCCATAGAATGGCCCAGCCATCTATGTGACACCACCAGAACCAGGGCCGAAACGAGGGGTATGCAGACGCAGGAAGTACCGCGGGGTGGATTCCACAAGGCGGGGGAAGGCCCCGCCTTTGGCGATTCTTTCCCCGATTTCTCATCGCGGAGAAATCGGGCCCAGCGGAGCGTCCCCAAGCTGGGAATGTGTAAAAAAGTTGGCGGCCATGTGGCGCTCAATAGCGCCGCACCACCGCCACCACCCGGCCCAGGATGGAGCACCCCTCCCCGTCAATGGGCTGGTACTCCCCGCTGGAGTTCTCTGGGTAAAGCCACACATGGCCATTTTCCCGCCGGAAGGTCTTTACCGTGGCCTCGTCGTCAAACAGGGCCACCACAATGTCCCCGGGGGTTACGTCCCGCTGCTGGTGCACCACCACCAGGTCGCCGGGCAGGATGCCCGCCTCCAGCATGGACTCCCCCCGCACCCGCAGGGCAAAGTGCTCCCCCACCCGGCCACCGGTGTCAAAGGTCAGATAGTCCTCAATGCACTCCTCGGCCAGAATGGGGCTGCCGGCGGCCACGGACCCCACCAACGGCACCTGGTTCCGGCGGTTGTGGCTGCCGTCAATGATGGTGATGGCCCGGGTCTTCCCCTCCGCCTGGCTGATGAGCCCCGCCTCCCGCAGCCCCTTGAGGTGAAAGTGCACGGTGGAGGGGGACTTGAGTCCCACATGCTGGGCAATCTCCCGCACCGAAGGGGGGTAGCCATTTTCCTGGGCGAAGGACAAGATGTAATCGTAGATCTCCTGTTGCTTTTGGGTCAGTTTACTCATGCAGCCCAACTCCTTTCCCGGCCATGCCAACTGTTTCTTTCATTTTACCACGCCCCCCTTTTCATGTCAAACATTTGTTCCATTCTACCAAATAATGCCCCCCTTTATTCGGGGAGATGTTGAAATAATAGGCTGAGTTTGGTATAATTGAAGATAATTTTTCTTAAGGAATGAACCCTATGAAATATGATCGGTGGAATCTCCGCCCTCCCGGCTCTGCGGATGCCCGGGCGGAGCTGGAACGGGCTGGGCTCCCCCCCTTGTGCGCCGCCGTCCTGTGTGCCCGGGGGGTAGATACCGCCCAACAGGCTTCGGCCTTTCTGGCCCATGGTTCCGACCTGCTCCACGACCCCTTCTTGCTGCGGGGTATGGATGGAGCCGTGGCCCGCATCCGTGAGGCTCTGCAAAACCAAGAGACCATCGCTGTCTACGGCGACTACGACGTGGACGGCATCACCTCCACCTGTCTGCTCACCCAATTTCTCCGTGGGGCGGGGGGACAGGTGGTCAGCTACATCCCCGACCGCATCCAAGAGGGATACGGTCTGAACAACCACGCCGTGGATCGGCTGCACCAACAGGGTGTGAAGCTGATTGTCACGGTGGACTGCGGCATTACCGCCATCCGTGAGGTGGAGTACGCCCAAAGCCTGGGGGTGGATGTGGTCATCACCGACCACCACCAGTGCAAGGACACCCTGCCCCAGGCGGTTGCAGTGGTGGACCCCCGCCGGGCCGACTGTCCCTATCCCTTCCCCGACCTGGCCGGTGTGGGGGTGGCCTTGAAGCTGGCCCTGGCCCTCACCCCTCCCGCCCATCGGGAGCAGGTGCTGCACGACTACGGGGAACTGGTGGCCATTGGCACCGTGGCCGATGTGATGCTGCTGCAGGGGGAAAACCGCGCCCTGGTCCATCTGGGGCTGGAGCAGCTGGCCCATACCACCCGCCCGGGCCTGCAGGCCCTGCTGCAGGAGGCGGGCTGTCCCCCGGGGCAGGCGCCCTCCACCGTCTCGGTGGGCTACGGGCTGGCCCCCCGCATCAACGCCGCCGGGCGCATGGAACAGGCGGGCGTGGCCCTGGAACTGCTGCTCACCGACGACCCCCATCGGGGAGAGGAGCTGGCCCAGCAGCTGTGCCAGCTCAACCGTCTGCGCCAGGCCATTGAATTGGAGATTTTCCAGCACTGTGACCAGCTGCTCTCCCACACCCCCGCCCTCTCCTCGCCGGTGATTGTGCTGGCCGGGGATGGCTGGCACCAGGGGGTCATCGGCATTGTGGCCTCCCGGCTGGCGGAGAAATACGCCTGCCCTGTCTTTATGATTAGCTTGGACGGGGACAAGGGAAAGGGCTCCTGCCGCTCCTTTGGGGGCTTTAATCTCTTTGCCGCCCTGGAACAGTGCGCCCCTTTGCTGGAGGGGTATGGCGGCCATGAGCTGGCCGCAGGCTTTTCCATCCGGCGGGACAACATCCCCGCCTTCCGCGCGGCCCTGGCCAAGCTGGTGGAGTCCTATGCCGGGTGTGAGCCCATGGAGTCCACCCTGGAGGTGGACTGTGAGATCCCTCACTGCTCCCTGCTCACCACCCGGGAGGTGGAGTCCCTGGCCATGCTGGAGCCCTTTGGCTCAGGCAACCCCAAGCCGGTGTTTCTGCTGCGCTCGGTGTGCGTGCTCTCCCACACAGATGTGGGGGGCGGGCGGCATTTGAAGCTGAAGCTGCGCCGGGACGGGGTGGTGATGGACGCCATTTTCTTTTCCGCCAACTCCGCCAGCTGTGCCTTGGAAAACGGCCAGCGGCTGGATCTTGTCTTTTCCCTGCAAATCAACCACTTCCGGGGCAACCGCACCGTACAGCTGCAGCTGTGTGACCTGCGCCCCGCCCCCACCCGCTCCCAGCTGGAGCGGACCCTGTTCCACCGCCTGCGCGCCGGGGAGTCCCTCTCCCCCTGGGAGGCCTCTCTGATGCTCCCCCAGCGGCAGGATTTCGCCCAGCTGTGGCGGTATCTGGAGCATCTGTGTGCCGCCGGCCCCGCCCAGGCCCCCATGGATCAGCTGGTGCGCCAGGCCACCCGCTGCCTGCCCGGGCACCGCTCCTGCGGCAAGGCCCTGGTGTGTCTGCATGTGATGGATGACCGGGGGCTCATTCAAGTGGCCGTGGAAAAGCATCAGGCCACCGTGCAGCTGTGCCGCCCCCAGCAGAAGGTGGATTTGGAGCAGTCGGACATGATGCGCCGGCTGCGGCATGATTTGCACTGTACCTGAGAAGAATATTGAGAGAGAGTGTGGGGGTCCCCCCACATCCCCCAAGCTGTGGGGGAAAAGGAGGTTTTGCCATGGAATCCATGGAAACACGCTATCAGGCTTTGGAACAACAGGTGCTCCAGCGCAATCCCAACGCCGACGTGGCCCGGCTGCGCGCTGCCTTTGACTATGCCAACGCCCACCACGGCACCCAGCTGCGCAAGAGCGGGGAGCCCTATATCACCCACCCCATTGCGGTGGCGGAAATTGTCAACGAGCTGGATCTGGACCTGGACTCCGTCATTGCCGCCCTGCTCCACGACTGCATTGAGGACACCGACGCCTCCCACGAGGACATCGCCAAACTGTTCGGCCCCTCAGTGGCGGACCTGGTGGAGGGGGTGACCAAACTCACCCGGATGCAGTACACCTCCAAAGAGGAGGAGCAGATGGAAAATCTGCGCAAGATGTTCATGGCCATGGCCCAGGACGTGCGGGTCATTCTCATCAAGCTGTGCGACCGGCTCCACAACATGCGCACCCTCCAGTACCAATCCGAGAAAAAGCAGCGGGAAAAAGCCCTGGAGACCATGGAAATCTACGCCCCCATCGCCCACCGTTTGGGCATGCAGCGCATCAAGTGGGAGCTGGAGGACCTGTCCCTGCGCTACCTGGACCCCATCGGCTACGAAGAGGTGGAGCGGGAGCTGGAGAACATCACCACCCGCAACGCCCAGTTTTTCTCCAACATCCAGCATCAGCTGGAGGAGCGGCTGGCCGCCGACGGCATTAAGTGCAAGGTGTATGGGCGGGTCAAGCACATTTACTCTCTATACCGCAAGATGTACACCCAGAACAAAAATTTCAAGGAAATTTTTGACCTGTATGCCTTCCGGGTCATTGTCCCGGACATCCCCAGCTGCTACAATGTGCTGGGCACCATTCACGATATGTATAACCCGGTGCTGGGCCGGTTCAAGGACTACATCGGCACCCCCAAGCCCAACGGCTACCAATCCCTCCACACCACCGTCATCGGCCGGGATGGCATTCCCTTTGAGGTGCAGATCCGCACCTGGGAGATGCACCAGACCGCCGAATACGGCGTGGCCGCCCACTGGAAATACAAGCAGGGCCTGGCCAACAACGAGTTGGGCAGCGAAAAGGAGTTTGAATGGGTGCGCAAGCTGCTGGAGAGCCAGCAGGACACCGACGCCGAGGAATTTGTCAGCACCTTAAAGGTGGACATGTTTGCCGACGAGGTGTTTGTGTTCACCCCCAACGGGGACGTGAAAAGCCTGCCCGCCGGTGCCACCCCCATCGACTTTGCCTACTCCATCCACTCCGCCGTAGGCAACTCCATGACCGGCGCCCGGGTCAATGGCCGCATTGTCACCTACGACACCCCCCTGAAAAACGGGGACATTGTGGAGATCATCACCTCCAAGTCCGCCCGCGGCCCCAGCCGGGACTGGATGAAAATTTGTAAATCCAACGAGGCGAGAAACAAAATCCGCCAGTGGTTCAAAAAAGAGCGCCGGGAGGAGAACATTGCCACCGGACGGGCTGCCTTTGAAACCGAACTCAAGCACATGGGGCTGACCATGTCCCAGGTCACCGCCTCCCCCGAAGTGACCGACGCACTGCTGCGCCGCCTGCGCTTTGGTGCCTTGGATGAACTGTACGCCGCCATCGGCTATGGGGGCATGTCCGCCCAAAAGGCGGTGGCCCGCATCAAAGAAGAGTTGCTCCGCCTCAACCGGGAGGACCAGCACAAAGCCGAGCAGAAGGTGCTCCAGGCCTCTCTGAACAAGGGAGAGACCATCTTCCCCGCCACCAAGGTAACCACCCCCACCAACCAGAAACCCCGCCACTCCCAGAGCGGCATACTGGTGGAAGGGCTGGACAACTGCACCGTGAAATTCTCCAAGTGCTGCACCCCCGTCCCCGGCGACCCCATTGTGGGCTTCATCACCCGGGGCTACGGGGTGTCCATCCACCGCAAGGACTGCCCCAACGCCGACCCTCTGCGCCGCAAGCCGGAGGAGGCGGGCCGCTGGGTGGCGGTGTCCTGGGTGGACAGCGACCAGACCAGCTACCGCACCTCGCTGGAGATCTCCGCCAAGGACCGGGACGGTCTGGCCCTGGACGTGGCCATGGCCCTGTCCACCCAGAAGGTGAAGGTGAACAACCTCTCCGCCCGCTCCCAGCCCGACGGCTACGCCACCATCTTCCTGGAGTTGTCGGTGAAAGACCGGGCTGAACTCAACACCGTCATCAACAAGCTCTCTCAGATTCAGGGCGTGTTCCTGGTGCAGCGAGCAAACGGGTAACAAAAGTCTCGAAAATGCAAGCATTTTCTCGAGTGGGATGCAGCCCGCTGCATCGCACTCGCTTTGCTCGCACGTTTGCGGGCTGAGAAGTGTCATTTCTCGTGCACATGTCCCGAGAAATGACTCCATTCCAATCTTTCCGTCGCCTTCGGGCGACGGAACTCTGCGAGGCTTTTGCAGAGAACACAGTATAAAAGGAGTCCTCTTTGAAATGGAAACCTGTTCCTTTCAGCCCCTCCTCTTCGGCGGGGACATCAACGTCTACAGCGTGGCCCGGGCCTTTCACGAGGCCTATGGCGTGAAAAGCATCGCCTTTGGCAAATTTGCCGCCACCTTTCCCTGCGCCTTCAGCTCCATCATCGACTACCGCCCCTGTCTGGAGAATGAGGATGCCCAGGCCTTTTTGAAAAACGTCACCGACGTGGCCCGGGAGGTCTCCCCCAAGACGGTACTGGTCATCGGCTGCGGGGACAGCTATGTGAAGCTGGCCGCCCACCTGAAAAACCAGTTCCCCGCCAATGTCAAGTGCAACTACATCCCCGGAGAGATGCTGGACCGGCTCACCGACAAAGAGCAGTTTTACACCCTGTGTGACCACTACGGCATCGACCACCCCACCACCTTTGTCTATGAGGCGTCCATGGGCCACGACTTCACGCCCCCCTTCTCCGCCCCCTACATCGCCAAGCCTGCCGACGGCGTGGCCTACTGGGCCACCGGCCACTCGGAACTGAAAAAGGTGTATCTGTGCGACACCTGGGAGGAACTGCTCTCCGCTCTGGATGAGGTGTACGCCGCCGGGTATCCGGGTAAAATGATTCTCCAGGAGTTCATCCCCGGAGATGACACCTACATGCGGGTACTGACCAACTACTCCGACCAGCACGGCAAGGTCAAGCTCATGTGCCTGGGCCATGTGCTGCTGGAGGAGCAC
>CALXDO010000083.1 GCA_944387075.1 uncultured Oscillospiraceae bacterium
ATTTCCGCGCCGTGAAGGTGCTGGCCTGCGAGGCGGTGAAGAAGTCCAAGAAGCTTTTGAAGTTCACTCTGGATGACGGAACCGGAACCGACCGGGTGATTCTGAGTGGAATCCATGAGTATTATGAGCCCGAGGAGCTGGTGGGCAAGACCTGCATCGCCATCACCAACCTGCCTCCCCGTCCTATGATGGGCATTGACTCCTGCGGCATGCTCATCTCTGCGGTCCACCACGAGGAGGGCGTAGAGAAGCTGCATCTGCTGATGGTGGATGACCACATCCCTGCCGGTGCCAAGCTGTATTAAGCATCCCAACGGATTTTGAGATGTTAGAGAGCCCCGTGAACGATCTGGTTCACGGGGCTCTTGCCTGTGTATGGAGAACGGTGTATGATAGATGCACGTGTAGAGCGGAGGGATGATGTTTGAAGAGAGAATACGCAGAGGCATACATCAGGTGGAGTGACACAAATGCGATTGACTTAGATATGTTAAGTCTACTTTCGGTGATTTATGGCATACTTTCGTGTATAATTATAGGTTCAGGAGCAATGGTTCACAGATTGGTGTTACCATCCATTATATTTGCTCTGTCTTTAGCTCATTGTATTCTCACAGCAGCACTCAAGCAGAGGTATTGTGAACTCACCTATTATCAGAAATTTCTTAACATCGGTGGGAGCAGCTTATTTATAAGGGTTATGTTTTTGCTGATGTCTTTGTCGTATTTGGAGATTTCACAAATGTATGGGGCCTGGTACTATCTACTTGTCATAGGTGTGTGGTTGCTTGTCAACCTTCTGGACTTCGGTGCCGTATGGTGGCGCATCCAGAGTGGACGCTTTTATGCAGCACAAGAGCGAAAAAAGGAGCAGGAGAGGCAGAAGAAAACACAGAGAAAGGGTATGAGCAGAGGTCCTGCAACAGCCATTTTCGGGATTGGAGGACTGGCTGGTATCTTGGGTATGGGTTTTGCTAAGAGGTTCTTTTCCCATGTCAGCCAGGTGTTTGTAGTCAATTTCCTGGTTTGGTCTTTGCTTTTGGTCGGCCTGGTATTGGGCATAGCGGCCAGCAATCTCTGGAAGGCCTACTATGTGAAGAAGTACGATATCCAGGGGAAGAGTATCCCTGCATACACGCCCAGGCCTGGTCAAAAGCAGACGGTGCTTCACAGCATTCTGCGTACCTTAGGAATTCTTGGGCGCATTCTTCTCGGTATCATTGCTTTTTCTGTGCTTGCAACCGTTGTTATGTATTTCTTCATGAGATGGCTGCCAGCGTGGATGGGACGTATGTAAAGAGAATAAAGAGCAGAAGCGCGGTTTACAGCGAGAATATGAAAGTCGCTGTCCGAACACAGGAGGCCCGTGAACGTTTTTGGTTCACGGGCCTCTATGTTTGTCTATTGAAAACCCCGACTATACCGGGAAGTTCAAAAAAACTTTGGCATTCCATCGGTGTCAGCGGTAAAGAGGTTTACAGACATTTGCAATGAACAGTACTTGACAATATATAGTACTTGGCGTAAAATTATTCTTAAAGGAGAGATGCTATGAATGCTCAGTTTAAAAAGGGAGTGCTGGAGCTAATCGTTTTGGAATCGGTTCGCAAGCGGGATATGTATGGCTATGAACTCGTGGCAGAGGTTTCCAAGGTTGTGGATGTTAACGAGGGAACCATCTATCCATTGCTCAAGCGATTGACGAATGAACACTATTTTGAAACCTATCTGCGAGAGTCTACAGAGGGACCGCCCCGCAAATATTATCACCTGACGGCTGCAGGCATTCTTTACCGCGACACCTTGGAGGCCGAATGGAATGTATTTCAGGAACAGGTAAATCGTTTTCTTAAGGAGCATAAATATGAACAGTAAAGAATCCTTTTTAAACGCTCTGCAACAGGGAATTGCCGTATTGGCGGAGTCGGAACAACAAGATATTTTGGAAGAGTATGCCCAGCACATCGAATTAAAAATGTCTGGTGGACTGACGGAAGAGGAGGCAATTCAGGATTTCGGGGATATTCATCAGCTCATAGCGGAAATATTGGAGGCATACCATGTAAATCCCTCATATGCAACCGAAAACAGAAAAAGCCCGAATATGAGTCTCTTTATCAGGCGCCAACTGACTTGCTTGAGCAGTTTGATCCAATCTGCTGCTCACAAAACGGCTCACGCAGCAAAGAGATTCTTTCGGGCAGTTCGTAAGCGTTCTGAACAGGTCCCAGCTGAGTCACCATTGGCAGAAAGCCAATCTGGAATGAGTAAGACAGAAAATGTTGTCTCACATCCATTCAAAAAAATAGGATGCAGTTTCATCAGGTTGTTGAAAGTGACAGCTTGGTTTGCATGGAATGGAGTACTTTTCCTTTGTGCCATGCCCATTATATTTTTGGGAATCTTGGTTTTGCTGCTTCTAGGTGTGATTATTGTATGGCTGACGCAGGGGATGCCTTTGGTGGGTTCCCTCTTATGCTGCGCAGGAATCCTGGCGACTTGTGTGGGAATTCTGGGGCTTGGGAATAACTTGGTTTGGCATCGGCACAGGGCTGCTGTTTGCAACGGAAGTGAAGACACAGCATTTCAGAAGGTTACACAGGCAGGGGAAACTCTGACGGAGAAGGAGGGCTTCAACGATGCGGAAAAATAACCGAACCGCGAATAGGACTTTCTTAGGTTTTCTGTGTAGTGGTCTGCTGTTGATCGGGATTGGTGTAGGGATACAACTGGCAGAGGTATCTGCGCTTTCTTACGGGGGAGAAGTCCTGGTGGAACATACACCGCGAGTGGAACGTATGGTGGTTCAACTGTCTCCTCATGCAGAGCGAATAAATGTGAAGAGTAACGATGGAAGGTTCTCCAGGCAAATCCGTGAACGGTATCAGATACAGGTACAAGATTCTGTGGATCCTGGTACTGCGGTGGTGGAGTTTCAGTATGAAGGTACTCCCGTTGGATTTTCCTATTTTTCCAACACTGATCAGATACCATTGCTGCAATCAATCTGTGTTTACTGGTTCAATGAGAATGAAATATCCACCCTAATGACCTGTAAGGACGCGGTATTGGAAGATCTGAAACAGGGGCAGTTGTGTGACTACAGGCTTTGGGACCTGCGTGAGGTGATCATCAGTGTGAACCCTGAGGATGCGGATCGGATTTCTGTTTTCTGAGATAATATGCAACCATTACAACTCCTATGGGACACAACTGGGGAGAGTCTCGTGCAAATTTGTAGCTTTTCTGCTGCAAAGTAGAAAACGGATTGGAAAGAGGGGAGAATCATGACAGGAGGGATGCGATTGCTCCGTCGCCCGACGGTTACAGTTTTGTGGCTGGCTGCCTTGACGGCGGCGGCCTTGCTGCTGGCCGTGGGCAGCGGCGTACTTTGGTCCATCATCGGGCTTCAGAGCCACATGGACCAGCGTTTTACCTCCATTGCAGTTCTGACCCGGATCGAGGAGCAGATGGAGGAGCTGGAAAATTCCATGGCTGACGGAGGAGTAGGGGTGGTGCTGTCTGCTCCAGTCCTCTCCCAGCGGGAACTGGAGCAGATCGCCGACATGCCCCAGGTGCGTATGGTGGATGTGCGGGGGATGATGGGGGCGTATAGCCCTTCTCTGATTCCGGTGTCGTCGGCGGAGACGGAAAAAGCCTATAGCCCGGATCTGGACACCCCTTACAACCGGGTGATGCTGGTGGCGCGTGTGCTCCAGGCGGAGACCACACGGACCCCGCAGGAGATGGACACCACCGAGTTGGACGGACAGGTCCACGTTTACACAGAGGTGAGAACCAGGGGGAAACTGGCTGTAGAGCAGGTGATTGCCGCCCATGAGGCCTATGACATTCCCCAGGAAATTGACCTGGACTTGCTGTATGTCAGTGAAGACCCGGAGAATGGTGTGCAGGAGGGAGAGCGGTACCTCTTCTATGGGGAGTATGATGCGGGGCTCCAGCACACTCTGCTGGACGAAATCTATGAGGAATCCGGACAGGAGCAGGAGCGCACCCCCAATCTCCAAGTGGACGACGGAGTGCCCCTGACCACCAACTATCTTCAAGAAGACGGCACCTATTGCTTTGTGAGCAGCGGAGACATTGAGCCCCGTTTTCCTTCCTTCACCCTCATGCAAGACCGTACAGATGAATTTTTTGCCGACCCGGAGCACCAGCTGTGGCAAAAGACCCGGGAGGAGATGGAGATCACCCTGCACAGTGTGCCCCTGTTGGGGACCGACTGCCTGGAGAGCGTATACGCCTTCCAGCAGGGGGACAGTTATCTGGTGGAGGGGAGAAGCTTCACCCAGGAGGAGTACCGCACCGGGGCGTCGGTGTGCGTCATCAGTGAGGCGGTGGCCAAGGCATCAGGCTTGTCTGTGGGGGATTCCCTGACGGTCTCCCAGTATGAGGCCTTGGCCAATTACGCCAGTTACTCCGATCTGGCGCCCACATCTTACGCCGCTGCTTCGGGCCTGTTGCAGCGCAACCAGTCGGGGGGCGCTCAGCTGAACAATCCCTTCATCCGCCCCTATCTCAGCCAGTATGGCTTTGCCACCCAGGAGGAGACTTTCAACGTGGTGGGCATTTACCGGCAGGAACCGTGGTGGGATGATGCAGCCAGCTTTGCCATGACCCCCAATGTCATGTTTGCACCGTCCAAAGCCTTGGCCGAATGCGCCTACCGTTTGGATGCCGGAGGGGTCTACCTCTCAGTGGTGCTCCAAAATGGCCAAGCCCAGGACTTCCAACAGGTGGCTGGGGAGCTGACCACGGAGGGCCGGTGGCTGGTGGACGACCAGAACTACGCCCAGGTTCAGGCTGGCGTGGAGCAGATGCAATCCGCTGCAAAGATTTTGATGGCGGCCTGCGCGGTGGGCTGGCTGGTCATCATGCTGTTCTATCTGGTGCTGTACCAGGGAGGAGAGCGTAGGAACTTGGGTATTATGATCTCCGTGGGGGCTGGAAAAGGACGGGCCATCCGCTATTTGGTGGGTAGCGGCCTCATTTTGGCGACCGTGAGCACTGTGCTTGGGCTGGCTCTCAGCCGGGCCGTGGATCAGGCTGTGTTGGATATGGTGCTGTCGGTGAGTATGGAGCAGGACTCTGCCACGGCCATGAGCAGCGCATCCCAGCTGGATACCCAACTCATTGCTCAGGTGTTGGCAGAGGGCAGCGCAGCCAGCTGGCAGGGCACGGCAATCATCGCCATTCTCTCTCTGGTTGTGCTGGGGGCAGCCCTACTCGTCCAGGCGTGGCTTCTCAGTGGGCAGCGGCCAAGAAAGCTGATGGAGGGATGAGAGATGTCTCCATTTCTTGTAAAACGACTGTTGCGGCGACCGGTGTTGTTGGGGGTGAACCTCCTCTTCTGCCTGTGCTGCTGCGGGCTGCTGTGCTACTTGTTCGGCTATTTGGACCGACAGCACCGGGAACTGAACCGCGTACAGGATAGCTACGACATTTTGTGCATGGTAAGCAACATCCAGGGCAGCTCCACCACCGGCCTGCGCATAGGGCCTGACTATCTGCAAGCCTTGGCAGACCCCGCGGTGGAGGGGGGAGCTGCACCGTATATCCGGGATTTACAGATGACCAAGGAGTTTTACGCCACCCTGGCCCAGAACCAGGCGGGGCAGGAACAAAACCTGAAAATCATTGGGCTGACTGATCCGAAATTGGCACCTGCCCTGGATGAGACCACGGGCGCGCCGGTGCTGTGGCTGACCCAGGAGGAATTTTTCCACACCCAGAACCCTGTGTGTGTGGTGCCGGAGGCGATGTATCAGCAGCTGATGGAGGAAGCCTCCTCAGAGTTCCAGCCGGAGTTGACCATCTTTCTGCGGGACCCGCTGTCCCCGGAGGTGGGCCCCGTGGAGTTGACCCTGACGGTGGTGGGCGTCCACGCTGGGGACTCCTCCACGGTGTATCTGCCCTGGAGCTGCACTCAACAGTTGATGGAGGAACGGTTTCACTATGTCAGCTGCGACTCTCTGCAATTCTATGTTCGGGACAACCGACAGCTCCAGGCCCTGTATGACCGGGTCAAGCACTGGTTCCAGCCGGTGGACATTCAGGGCGGGGACACCTTCTATTCCTATGCCTTAACCATCTATGACCAACAGTACTGGGGGACCTTGGCCACTCTACAGCAGAACATCCGCCGCAGTCAGTACACCATCCCCGTTCTGCTGGTGCTGGTGGTCCTGGCCGGAGCACTGGTCAGCTTCCTGGCCGTACGCAGCGCTCGGCGCAGCTATGCGCTGATGCGGGTACAGGGACTGAGCCGGGCGGGGTTGCTGTCTACTGTTTTGGCGGAACTGGTCCTACCTACGTTGGCAGGCTGTGCTCTGTCGGCGGCGGTATGGCAGCAATGGCTGCCGCTGGCGCTGTTTTTGGTATGCTATTTGGTGGGCGGAATGGCGGCGGCCATCCGCCCGATGTTGGATCGACCTGCCGTGATATTGAGACAACAGGAGTGATGACATATGGCGATGCTGACCGCAGAACAGGTTTCTTTTTGCTATCAGGGAAAGCACGAGACCGTCTATGCCGTGAAAGAGTTCGACTATGACTTTGAGCCCGGCTTCTTCTATGCCATTGTGGGGAAGAGCGGCAGTGGTAAGACCACCCTGCTGTCCCTGCTGGCGGGGCTGGAGTTGCCCACCCAGGGGCAGGTGCGGTTTCAGGGGACGGCGACCACCCAGATGGACGGCGACCGATACCGCCGAGACCATGCGGCGGTGATTTATCAGAATTTTAACTTGTTTCCCCAACTCACAGCCTTGGAAAATGCCATGTATCCCCTGCGTCTACAGAAGGTGAGCAAGCAGGAAGCTGCCCAACGGGCGGAGGAGGCATTGACTCAGGTTGGGCTGAGCCCGGCACAGCTACGCCGGTATCCCAGCCACCTCTCCGGCGGAGAGCAGCAGCGGGTGGCCATTGCCCGCACCGTGGCCACCCGCTGTGAGATCATTCTGGCCGATGAGCCCACCGGCAGCTTGGATGAGGAAAATACCAGGGGCATCACCGACCTGCTGCTGCGTCTGACCCATGAGGAGAACCGGTGTGTGATCGTGGTGACCCATGATCTATCCATTGCTGCCCGTGCCGATGCGGTGTTGGAGTTGCGGGACGGCCGCCTACAGCCCCATCAGGAATCCTTTAAGGAATGAAGTCTCAGAGAAAACCATCTCTGACAACTACGGCGGCAAAAAACGACCATGGAATTGAGCGTTTGCCAATAGCAGATGTTTTATGAAAGAGAAAGGGGTGGTAGTTTATGAAGCGCAGGAAAGCGATGGTTGGGGTCAGTATGGTGGTAATAGATCTGCCGGGGAAGTGCTTTGCCATTACCATAGTGCCGGAATTTGGGGATGATCGGTATGATTTTCAAAGCTTGCTTACCATCCAAGATGATTGGATTTATATTAAGGCTAAAAAATGGGGAATCAATGAGGCTGGCTACGAATCGTTTTTGCCGGGCTATTATGTAGCCATCCATGTCAACGGGATAGACTGGAAGGAAGTGTCAGAAGCTGACTTGCCCGTTGTGGAATAAAACATGAGAGTTTTTGCGGCGCATGACCCGTCACGACCAACAGATTGACGCTTTGAAAGGTTGCGCATTCTGTTTTGAAAAAGACAGCGCCCTTTTTGAATATGGAGGTTTCAAAAAGGGCGCTAAGCGGGGCTACCTATGCCGATCCCAGAGGAGAAGGGGGGATGACTCCCTTCGGTTGCTGAGAAACAGTGTTTTCTCCTGTGGTGAAAACTGCGCGGTACGCTCCCGTCCAACCGCCCACGATCAAAGAAACAGTTCGCAATCTTTCCGCTCAGAGCATACTTTCTGCAGCATCAGACTGGCGGCAGAGTGCATGACGGGATTGACGTTTTGGGCGGAGTGAGGGCAAACGGAGATACAGCGCATACAGGAGATACACGCTTTTTCATCCACTTTTTTCGGGTTTTCCTTGTCAATGGCCTGCACGGTCTACGCCGATGAGGTCGGCACAGCCCTTTTACACAAGATTCAGGTCACATCGGTCAGGCCGCTTGCTGCGCCAGATAGGCATCCAGCCGAACCTGCACATTGTCCTGTAAATTGCGGTAAAAGAACTGGTAGTCGTACAGATGGTACACCCCATCGGAGAAGATGGACAGCACCGGTGGATATTCTTCCGGTGTCACATCGGTCACTTTCAGAGCGCCTCGCACCGGGTCAATGTAGGCTCCGGTGAGCTGTGGAATTTCCGTGACGATGTTTCCGTCATAGTCGGTGAAGCAGGCACCCAGATTTTCCTTTTTCCCGGCGGGCGTGCTGTCGGTTGTCCAGTTGAGGGGATTGATGGCCAGCGTTTTGGTGCCGCTGGGAATCATTAGGGAGTCGGTGACGGTTTCCGCTTCGCTGTTGAAAGATACAATCACTCCGGTGTCATCCTCCCCGGTGGCAAAGCGAAGGTGGGGATACTCGGCCAACTCCTCTTCGGTGAGGCTCCAGCCAATGGCATAGCAGGCCACCAACAAGTCGTTGACATTCTCGTCGGCAAAGCAGTCCTTCAGCAGGCGGATACTCATGTCGGCACCCTGGGAAAACCCGGCCAGAATGATGGGCTGACCGTCGTTGTAATGCTCCAGATAATAAGTGAAGGCATCCTTGACATCCTCATAGGCAGTGGATAGATAGGCCTCCCGTTCGTCCACAGGCAGTTCGTAGACATTCAGCCCCACTTGCTGATAGTAGGGGGCAAAAAACCGGGCATCCTGGTCGTAAATGCCCTTTTCCATATTGGTGGCACCCAGAAAATCTGCTTTGCCCTCTGCGTCGTCCATGGACATATTGAACTGGTCGGCTTCACCGCTGTAGACAGTTGGACAGAGAAAGAACACATCTGCCGGTGCCGTTTTGCCTGTCTCCAGATAGGCCCAGTTTTCGGCTTGGGCGTACATGGAGGTGTCTGTGGCTACCTCTTGGCACCCAGACAGGGCGAAAATCAACATAAGGGTAATCAGCAGTGCCGTTGTTTTCTTCTTCATGGTAAGACACTCCTTTTTGGATGGAATGGATTGCTTAATCCATTATATCCACTCCAAAGGCGTTTGGCAAGACGATCGGTTTCACGCAGAGGAGAGAAAAACCACCGGCCCATCAGGGAACAGCTTCCCTGATGGGCCGGTGTTGCGCTCCCGAAAGGGACTCAGCCAAGCTGGCCATACACCTGGTCGTCCACAGCCTCCAGCCACTGGTTGGAGCAGCCATCTCCGGGCACCTCCAGGGCCAGATGGGAGAACCAGCTGTCCGCAGCTGCGCCGTGCCAATGCTTTACCTCGGAAGGGATGTTGACCACATCCCCGGGATGCAGCTCCCGGGCTTCCTGGCCCCACTCCTGATACCAGCCCCGACCGGCCACGCAGATCAGGATTTGGCCGCCGCCCTGCCGGGCGTGGTGAATGTGCCAGTTGTTGCGGCAGCCAGGCTCGAAGGTCACGTTGTACACCCCTACTTGCTCGGTGGATAACGGCTGCAAATAGCTCTGACCCACAAAGTACTGGGCAAACCCGTCGTTGGGAGCCCCAATGGGGAACGTCATGTCCAGCTGGTGCTGGGCTTTGCTGTCCTCTGCAGGCTCCTCCGCCCAGACCTCTTTGGCCATCCGGAAGGCGGCCCAGGCTTTGGGCCAACCGGCATAAAAGGCTGCATGGGTCAAGATCTCCGAAATTTCCTGCCGAGTGATGCCGTTTTGCTTGGCGCAGGTCAGGTGGTATTGGAAGGAACTGTCCATCAAACCCTGGGACATCAAGGCCACCACCGTCACCAGAGAACGATCCCGCAGGGAGAGCTTGTCCTCGCGGCTCCAGACCTGACCGAACAATACATCATCGTTGAGCTGGGCAAACTTGGGGGCGAACTGCCCCAGAGCATCTCTGCCAGCTGTCTGCTTTACGGAAGTTTTAGCTTGCATGGTGAGGTTCCTCCTTACAAATGGCGCATGATGCGGGCGGGTACGCCGCCCACCACGGTGTTTTCTGGGACATTTCGGGTTACGACGGCACCGGCTGCCACAATCGCTCCGTCCCCGATGGTCACACCAGGGAGTACCGTGGCGTTGGCACCAATCCAGACCCGTTTTCCAATGTGGATGGGGGCGGGAATCATGGTGGAACGGTCTTTGGGTGGCATGGCATGGTTCAGGGTGGCCAGTACCACGTTGTGGCCGATGAGTGCATCGTCATCCATGTAGATACCGCCCTGATCCTGAAATTTGCAGCCCGCATTGATAAAAACCCGTTTTCCAATGTGGATGTTCTTTCCACAATCGGTATAGAAGGGAGGGAAAAGCCCGAAACCCTCATCCACCGGTTGACCAATCAATCGTGAGAAGAGGGAGCGCAGTTCCTCCGGCTCATGGTAGCGGCCATTGATTTCGGAGGTGAGCCGCAGGGCTTCCTGGCTGACCGTGTGCATGAACTGGTGGATGTCGCCGCCGCCCTGTACCGGTTTCCCGCTGTTCAAATGTTCCAAAAATTCGTGTAATTCCATCTTGCACTCCTGATTCATCAGATTTTCATAGCTATTGTATCACTGAGAAGGAAAGATAACAAATGCCTATAGGAAATAGTTTACTATGCTTGAAAACTATATTTGCCCTGTGATATGATGAAGAAGACTGGAGGTGGAACTGTTGGAATTGAGAGTGCTACAATACTTTTTGGCAGTGGCCCGGGAGCAGAATATCTCGGCGGCGGCGCAATCGCTCCACCTCACCCAGCCAACGCTGTCCCGTCAGCTGAAGGAGCTGGAGGAGGAGCTGGGGAAACAGCTGATGATTCGGGGTAACCGGAAGATTACCCTTACCGAGGAGGGCATGTTGCTGCGCCGTCGGGCAGAGGAGATTTTGAAGCTGGTGGACCGCACGGAGCAGGAGATTGGTCGAACCGATGAAACGGTGAGCGGGGACATCTACATCGGCACCGGGGAGACCGACGGAGTGCGAGAGTTTGCCAAAGCAGCCTGCCAGGTGCAGCAGGGCTATCCCGGGATCCGGTTTCACCTGGTCAGTGGAGATGCCATGGATGTGTGCGACCGTCTGGACAAGGGATTGCTGGATTTTGGAATCCTGCTGGGGGACATGGATAAGAGCAAGTACCACTATCTGGAGTTGCCCATGAAGGATACCTGGGGGGTGCTCATGCGGCGGGACAGCCCATTGGCTCAGCAGGAAACGGTGTCGCCCCGGGATTTGTGGGACAAGCCTCTCATCCTCTCGCGGCAGGTGGACAACAAGAGTGAACTGTATCGCTGGTTGGGAATGGAACCATCCCAGCTTCACACCGTAGCCACCTACAACCTGATTTACAACGCCTCCTTGATGGTGGACGAGGGAATGGGCTGCGCTTTTACCCTGGACAAGCTGGTGAACACCACAGGTAGCAATCTCTGTTTCCGCCCCCTGAAACCCAAGCTGGAGCTGGGAATGTACCTGGTGTGGAAGAAGGCTCAGATTTTTTCCAAGGCGGCGGAGGTGTTTTTGGAGCATTTGAAAAAATGGCTGCCTTTGGTGGATGAAAAGGATGGAGGAGAAATGGGGGAATATGAGTTTGATTACTGAGCGTGTAAAAGACAATCGCCATAAAAAACGAGGAAAGAGTATGAATGCGCAGGAATTATATGAGCGAGCTATGAAGCACATCTATGGCGATGGTGTTCCGGAGGACAATGATCTGGCCACAAAGCTCTTAATCCAATCCCATGAAATGGGTCATGTGGAAGCTACCTATAATCTGGGTATTTGTTACCACTATGGGTTTGGAACGGACGTGGATTTGGCAAAAGCCTTTGAACTGTACTTGGAATCTGCAAACGCTGGCTATGGCAAGGGCATGGAACTGGTAGGCCGTTTCTACAACCAGGGTATCTATGTGGAGAAGAATCACAGCCAGGCAGAATACTGGCTTCAGAAGGCTATGAGCAGTTCAGACCCGGATGCTGTTGAAGAGGCAAAAAAGGAAATAGAACGTTGAGGAGGGGGAGTATCATTGATTCAATTGAAAGAAATTGACCCCGGTAATTGGCGTTTGGGGCTACATGTTAGCAACGACCAGAAAAGATATGTGAGTGATGGAATTGGGTTGCTTGCAAGGGCTTACGCATATCGAAAGCACCGCAGTCGAGCCGTTGTCATCTACTGTGACGATACGGCCGTTGGAATGGCACTGTATTATGATTGTGAGCAACTGAATGCATACGATTTCAGCCAGCTTTTCATAGACGTACACCATCAGGGGAAGGGATATGGATTCGCCGCTACTACACGCATTTTGGACGAAATGCGGAAGGATGGTAAATTCGAAAAGGTAATTCTCTGCTACATAGAAGGAAATGATGCTGCACGCCAGTTATACGAAAAATGCGGCTTTCATCAAACGGGCGAAATGGACGGGGATGAAATTGTCATGGAGATGGACTTGTGAACAAACTGCCCCAGTTATGAGTGAGGGGGTGAGCTTGTGCATATGGTGCATCTACAAAGGAAGCTATAATCATGCGGACTGCCCAGAGAAGAGAGTCTCTTACCTGGGCGGTCACTTAGATGTACTGGAGTGTTTGATGGAGGGAGCGATGGTGATGCAGAGAGAAGTATGTTGCTTCCAGTAGAGAAAAATGGTAGGATATTTGTAAAATGAGAAAGTCCATGACCAGTTGTCCACAAACTCAGAGAGGAGAAAATTGCCCGTGAAAAGAATGATCTCAGTTGTTTTGACCTGCACCTCCATACTACTTCTGAGTGCTTGTCAGAATATGAGGGCCTTGCTTCCGGCGGGGAGCACATCAGTGTCCGGTCAGGAGCCTGAGACTTCCTTTGCCCCTGTGGTTCAGGTGCCCTTTGAGGAGACGGAGTCGTTTCCATTCCCCTTTGACGAAGAGTTACCCATTGGGGACAAGAGCGAGGGGTTCCTCATGTCTGTGGATCAGATGCTATATGATTATGACACTATGTGGCAGATTTTGGAGGACAACTTCCCCTTCTGGACGGCAGTAGAGCAGGAAATGGGTATTGAATTGCAGACGTATCGGGAGGGGTTCCGCAATACCTTGGTAAATATCTACGCCCGGCAGGGGTATATTACCCAAGCGTTGTTCCATGATGCCATCTCAGAGTGTTTGAGCAAATTTAATTCGGTGGGGCATCTATATATTTTGCCTCAGAATTTCCGTGACACGTTGAAATATTATTTTGCAGATGATTCCAGTACATTCGGAAAGCACTATCTTGCTCTTCTTAATCATGAAAAGAGTGAGCAATACTATGAGCTGTTCCAGGGCATCCGCAACTCTTATTCCACGCAAAACCAGCAGGCGGGAGATACCTCTCAGGCCACGGATGCACAGCCCTCTGTGGAGAATGTGGTAACGGTGACCGGGGAAGCTGCCCCGGAAGTTGTTATGGGATATGCGGAAGATATTCCCTACCTAAAATGTGGTACCTTTATGGATTGGACGGAGGAGACCTACACGGCAGTTGAGAATTTCCTTCTGGCACAGAAAGATGCTGACCAAATGATCATAGATATTCGGGGTAATGGGGGCGGAAACAGCAATACCTGGGTGAAAGGAATCGTACCCTATCTGACCAACGAGACCTTGAAATGGAATATCCTCTATGGCGGGAAAAGCGGTGCCCTCAATCTGTGGCTGAACCCCGACTATATGGCGCAAGCCGTAAAAGATGACTCTTGGAAAGAGCGGTTTCCCAACGTTTCTGAGGAAAAGTTGGAGGGCCTGGACTTTGTTATGGAGACGGATGCTTTGGTGGAGGGAGAGTCGGAGTTTGATGGGCAGGTGTGGCTGCTGGTAGATGAATCAGACTATTCTACATCCGATCAGTTTGCCGTTTTCAGCAAGGATACAGAGTTTGCCACAGTGGTGGGTAAGAGGACCAGCGGAAATGGCATCGGTGAACAACCGTATACCATGGTGCTGCCCTATTCTGGGATGACGATCTACTATGAGTCATATGTTGGATTCAACGAAGATGGAACATGCAATGGAATTACCGGCACGACACCGGATTATTGGGCAAAGAAAGGTCAAACGGCATTGGATACATGCTTGGAGATGATTAGAAAGTGAGTCTAATGCGGAGTACCCATGGATGTCATTGGGTACTCCGCATCGTTCTTTTATGAAAGCTAACCAGCCTGTATTGACAAGAAGGGTGTGCAGGAGTATCATATATTTAGCATTTAGCCGAAATGCTAAATATATAGCTAGGAGGTGGTCCAGGTGGGACTGCAAGAAACCATGAAAGCGTTATCAGACCCCACACGACGGGAGATTTTGCAGCTTCTGAAAAACGGGAAATTGTCGGCGGGAGACATTGCGGAACACTTTTCGATTTCCAACGCCTCCATATCCAGACATCTATCCGTCTTAAAGAAAGCGGAACTGGTGAGAGATTGTCGTTGCGGACAATTTATCTATTATGAAATTGACACCACCGTGCTGCAAGACATGTTAGGGTGGGTCAGTCAATTTACATCGGGCATCGAGTTTTCTGTTGAAGATACGCCACAGGCGTCCACACATGAGGTGTGAGTATGAAGCACAAGGAAAACATAAGTTCCTTAGGAATGGATCCCATCATTGCTGCCGTTCCGTTTCTCTTTTATATCTCCATATATCGATATTTGCCCTCGGAAATACCTGTACATTATTCCCTCGATGGAATTGCGGATCGATTTGCCTCAAAACTCTCTGTGGAAGCTCTGCTCCTTTGTTCTTTGGGCTACGGTGGACTTTTGATTGGGATTCTCTTGAGAAAAATGGTTTATGCCATGGGAAAGAATCAAGAAAACGACAACACCCAGATAACGGCCAAACTTATGGCATACAATCAAACCTTTCTGACCATATTCTTTTCCGCACTGTCCCTGTATCTCATTTCTGTGATGTCACAGACTTTGACCCCAGACACATGTTTTGTTTTTAGAACAGCTTATCTTGTGTTGTCCGTCTTATTCATCATCCTTGGAAACTACATGCCGAAATTAAAGAAAAATCGGGTTTCTGGTGTAAAAACGAAATATTCGCAGTCCAGTGATGATGCGTGGATGAAGTCGCAACGATTTGGCGGCAGATTGCTGGTTATGGGCGGAATTGCCGTTCTGATTGTGTGTTTGCTCCCAGGTATTCCCGAAAAGGGCACCATCATTTTGGGTGCGGTGATATTTGGATTCGTCATCCTGGGGATGCTTGTATTTCCTGCCGTTGGAATGAAGCGGCGGTGAGGCAAGAGGGGCCATCGGGTGTAGCAATGTTTGTTAGGTTGTCATCAAAGAATGCCGCCCAAGTTGAAATGTGATAGAATTGACAGGAAATCATATCGATGAAACGGAGTTGTTGGGATTGAACGTCAATATCATTGCCTATGTTTGTCAGTTCGTGCTATTGGTATGGTTTTTCGGCTGCATTGTGACTTACCGCATTGGAAACCTGTTGCTGGTTGATGGGATGGGAATAAAAAGTGTTGAATTTTGGATGTTTATGGTTTACTTAGCAGGGGTTTTGTTGAGAATTATGCTGCCGCAGGTGGGGAATTGGGTCGTGCTTGCTGTGCTTGTGTTCTGGCTGGTGGTACAGTATTTCTGCCATGAGCATTTTACGATTTTTGGAGCAACCCCGGAAAAGATTCAGGGATATAATCAATGCTTTGAAGGCAGCCTATGCATCGTGCCACGACGGGAGGATCGGTTGATTCCAGATTTTTATCACATCGTCTTGCATGGATTGATTCTTTTGAATATCGTGTTACTCTGCTTGGTACTTTGATAGCAGGAATAGGAAACGCTGTCGATGTGGGATCACCCATACCGACAGCGTTTTCTTTGTTCCTTCCAGAGGGGGGGGATTTAGTTGAACAGGTTGTGCTGCATTTCCAGTTCGGCTAAATCACTGCGTAATTCCCGGCGGTTCCCAGTAAACTCATAGCCTTCCCGAGAATATAAAGACATTGCAGCTTGGTTGTTGCTCAGTACCCATAGTGTTGGATTGTCAGAACACAGTCCTTCGACATAATGCAGGAGCTGTGTACCGTATCCATTTCGTTGTTCGGAGGGGTGTACATAAAGATTTTCAATCAGATTCCCCTTCAAAGAAACAATGCCTTTGGGGGTGTCAAGGTAAAGCAGGTAAAAAACTTTGCCCTGTGACAACTCTTTGCGAATGTATTCTATCTGAGTTTCTGTGGTATGGGCTTCAACAGGTGCCGCAACAGTGCAGTCGGCTTTGGGACATAATCAGTTCTTCTTGTCCCGCCAGTCCGGATCGGTCTCTGTGCTGGATGTAGCAGCCCGTTCCAGCTGCCAGACCACCTCGCTGTAATAGCGCGCCGGCACCTGGCCCAGGGAGAGAATATGCTCCTGCGGGGGCATTTCATCGCAGTAGCTGCCCAACGCCACCATGTCGGCCCGATAAAAGAGGGCGTCGAAGACGGTGACCTCGCTGCTGTCTCCCCCCACAAAGCTACCGGAGAAGTTCAGCACCACACCCACGCCCACAGCAGGGTCCTCCCGATAGAAGGTATAGAATTCGCCGCTGTCCAACACGCTGCCCCGGTACCAGCCCATGCCCTGGAGTTTGCCCATGAGGGTCAGGGAGTTGAGTACACGGCCAGCCACCGTCTCCAGAGCGGTGGCCTGAGCCTGCTCCGCCGGGAGGCGATAGATGGGGCGGGAGAGCTGCTCGATGCTCTGGACGATCTCATAGTCCTCCAGTTGCTGCCGCCATGCCGCCAGGGTGTCCGCCTCCAGTTCGATGGGGTGGACTAGGCCGATGCTGGCCTCATCGGGGAGGGTGTACTCCTCTTCATCCACCGTGTTGAAGCTGCCGTCCTCCATGTAGCGGAAGGTCTCCTTCCGTTGGCCGTTTTCGTACACGCCCCAGATGAGGCTGATGGCAAACTGGTGCATCACCGGGTTTTCCACAAACAGCTTCCGCCACGCCGCGCTGTCCCAACACCGCTGGGTAGAGAGGGCTAGCTCCAGTCGGGCCCGCTGGGCGGCAATGGTGGTCTTGATCTGCTTTTTCAGGGCCTTGTACGCCTCATAAGCAGCAGGGGCTTTCTCGGTATCGTCGGACTTACCGGGAGAGGGTAGGGACTTCAACGCCTTGCCCGTCTCCGTGGTCACTGCCAGGTCCAAAGCGGGGGTCAGGCGGACGGTGAATTTCCGGGAGCCGTAGTCGAAGACCCGGGTGCCATCGGGGGTGAAGTTCAGGGTGGGCACAATGCGGTCTGCCAGCTCCTCCGTTGTGATGCCCAGTTCCTGGGCGGCGCGTTCCAGCGCGACAGCGGCCGCCTTTTTGACCTGACGAAACTTGAATTTTCGGGCCAGGGCGTCCACCGTCACCAGAGCCGCCGGGTCGGGACTGACCGTCAGGGCCGCCACCGCGTCGCAGGCGATGGCGCCCCGGGCCTTCTCGGGCCAGTCGTGGATGGCGTGGATCAGCTTCGGGGTCATAGCCGCGCCGCCGAACACCGCGGTGAAGGGAAGCACCCACTTGGTCTTGCTGGGAGCTTCGCCCCTCATCCACAGTTCCCACACCTGGCAGGCCAGGGCCTCTAGCTCCCTGGGCTCCAGGTCGGCGGCGATGGCGGCGGCAGTATCGCTGCGGCCCATACGGCCCAAATCGGCGTAGGCCACAAAGAGGGCGGCAATCTGATCCTCCGAAGCTGGGGTGTGGGCCTCGTCCCTGAGGTGAACCGTAGGAAGAGGCTGATCCAGAAGCCACTGAACCCGTCGCTTCTTCCCGCCCTTGAGCACCTGGGCGGCCAGTTCCTCCGGGGTCTGTCCACCTGCACCGATGGCGGTGGGGCATGTCTTCAGCAGGGTGGTGAGATGGTCCATCACCTTGGCATTTTTCTCTACCGCCAAGGCCTGCTCCAGGGCGGAGCGGTAGCGCTCCACCCCCAGATCCGCCAGCACCTGGGCGGCCAGCACCCGCTGGGCGATCTTTTTACCGCCCAGCAGAGCCAGGTAGTCCTGGTCCCATGCCGGGTGCCGGATGTAGCACTGTGCCAGCCGCTCTTGCACCTGCTTGGAGGAGTCCCCGGCGCAGGACACCAGGGCCCTGCGTGCCCCCTGGGCGCAGTCGGGATTGCTGGCCAGAGCCTCCAGCCCCTCCACCGCCAGGAGCCGGGCAGCGGCGGAGCCGCTGCGGGCCGCGTCCGCCAGGCCCTCCAGCCCCTCCGGCCTGACAAAGTGCTCCCGCACTGCCGCCCCAGCGAGGGCCTTGGCCTCCTCCTGGCACCAGTACTCCTGCAAAACGGCCAGCACAGTGATACAGTCCCGCACCGGCAGCCCGTAGGCGGTCAGGGCGTTTACAAAGGCATCCAAATCTTCCTTCTTGCCGTGGTTGAGGGGGAGGACCTTGGAGGTGCCGTACCCTGCGCAGGTGAGGCAGAAGAGGACGATACACCGGCAGGCGAAGGCATCCCACCCGGCCATCTTCTGATACTCCTGCAGGGCCTCATCAAAGTTGGAGAGGTAGCGGTACTCGCTGCGGATGGGCTTGAGGAGGGCGGCACTGTCGGCAAAGGCCCCCTGGCCGTCCAGGTAGTCCTGGACAATCTCCCGGTGGGGGACCTGGTTGAAGACCTTTTGCATATGGGACTTGATGACACCCTGCAGCTGGGCCATCCACTCCCGGTCCTTGCAGTGGGCCAGGGCGGGCAGCAGGCGGCCCAGGCACTGGTAGGCCTCCAGGCCCATATAGAGGGCGGCCTCCTCTCCACTGGCCTGGTAGCGGTCGGCCACCTTCTGGGCCAGTGCCCCGTGCTTCCGGCCAAAGCCTGTAACCACAAATTGCAGCATGGTTGCCGCCTTGCCGGGGATGTGGGGGAGCAGGGGGTCCAGGGCACTGATGGCTCCGTCCTCCGGCAGAGAACAGAGGATTCCCTTCAGGGCCTCTTCAAGGCTCAGCCCAACCAGCACCCGCAGGGCGCAGGCCAGGCGCGGGTCCTGTCCCAGGCCGAACAGGGCCGCCGGCGCCATGCAGTTTATGGCGGGTCTGGCCTCCAGCTGGCAGGAAAAGAAGTGCCAGTCCGGGTCGTAAAAGTAATGCTCAGGCGGGGTCTGCCAGGATATGGAGGCCGAGATGGTGGGCACCGGAGCCGTGGCCTCCCCGGCGTGGATGTAGGATTTGAGCAGGGAGATGTCCCCATCGGAGAGGCTGGTGCCGCTGTGGAGGTCCAGAATGGCCTCCACCAGGGCCAGCACCACCTCCACCTGGCCCTCCAGCCGGACCTGCCCCTGGGGTCCGGCGGCCAGCAGCACCCCGGCCAGCACCCCGGCGGCCAGGGAACTCCGGGGTGCGGCAAGCAGTCCCTGGGCCTCCAACAGAACCTCCGGGGCAGTGCGGGCCAGCTGGCACAGCCGCCGGATCTGGGCATAGCTCCGGGGCTGGACAGCGGGGTACTCCGCGTCCATGGCGGCGGCAGCCGCCAGCCCTAGCACCTGGCTGCGCTGATGGAATATACTGTCGCTGACTGTGTCGCCATAGTAGAGATTCTGTTGGTCAAACAAAGCGGCAAAGGCTGCGCTGCTGCGTCCGATGGCCCACAGCAGCTTAAGAGCGCCTAACAAAAGCCAGACAAGCTACGGATGATGAGATATAATGCTAGTGGAGGTGAAAGGTATGCCAAAGAAGCTAGTAAGTGATGAACTGTGGTCAATCGTGGAACCCCTTCTTCCCCAG
>CALXDO010000084.1 GCA_944387075.1 uncultured Oscillospiraceae bacterium
GGAGAGGTGGGCATACGGCCCTGGGTGAGGTGGATGGGAAGCAAATCGGCTCCCGTGTCAGATAGCCCCAGCACATAGAAATACGGCTTGTACTCGTTGAGGCTGCCCTCTGCCTGGGCATAGCCCAAGTGCTGTAAATAGACCGCTTCCGCCACGCCATCGGCCTGAGACAGCTCCTGATACTGGCGGTAAGTGGTGTCCGTCTGGCCCACATGCCAGCTGCCCGAGGTGTATATTTCCTGGCTTAGCAGGTACTGCTGGAAGCTGGTGACGAAAGTGGTCACCGCGCACAGCATGGCGGTGGATAGGATGATGCCGATGATGGTGACAATGGTGCGGGTGCGGTTTTGACGCAGGGACTGGAGGGTGACCTTGTGCAGCACGTTCATGGATGAATCACCTCATCCCGCACGATTTTTCCGTCCTCGATGGAAATGACCCGGTCGGCCTGGAGGGCCAGCTGTTCATCGTGGGTGATGACAATGAGGGTCTGGTGGTAGGTGCGGTTGGATAGCCGCAGCAGCTCCACAATCTCCTGGCTGTTTTTGGAGTCCAGGTTTCCCGTGGGCTCGTCGGCCAGCACCACCGCCGGGG
Source organism: uncultured Oscillospiraceae bacterium (assembly GCA_944387075.1). Lineage (GTDB taxonomy): Bacteria > Bacillota > Clostridia > Oscillospirales > Oscillospiraceae > Enterenecus. The sequence goes on from CALXDO010000084.1 coordinate 595, forward strand.
CGTTCATCAATGCCCGGCCGATGGATACCCGCTGCTGCTGGCCGCCGGAGAGCTGGTTGGGCAGGTGCCGCTCCCGGCCCCGCAGCCCCAGGGTGTCCAGCAGTTCATTCAGCCGCTTGGGGTTCACCTTCTGCCCGTCCAGCAGGACTGGGAGGGTCATGTTTTCCACCATGTCCAGCACGGGGATGAGGTTGTAAAACTGATAGATGAGCCCCACCTGACGGCGGCGGAAGATGGCCAGTTTTTCCTCGTTTTGGGCGTACACGTCGCAGCTGTCCACATACACCTTGCCGCTGGTGGGTTTGTCTACGCCCCCCAGCAGGTGCAGCAGGGTGGACTTGCCCGACCCCGAGGGGCCGATGATGGCCACAAATTCCCCTCGGTTCACGGAAAAAGACACGTCATCCAGGGCTTTGACCTGATTTTCCCCGGTGCCATAGGTTTTGCATAAGTGCTCCACACGAAGCAGTTCCATGTTCATTCCTCCTTTGGGATGGTGGCTACATCCTACCACACCCAGGTGACAGAGCCGTGACAGCTGAGTGACAGAATCGTCACTCTTCTCGAACATGCAAGCATGTTCTCGAGGGGATGCAGCCCGCTACATGCATAATTGGGTCAAAGAGTGACCCAATTCCACACTGGCGGGCTGAGAAGTGTTTTTTCCGATGCACATGTCCCCGGAAAAAACAGATTTCAATTTCTTTTCCCGCCCCTGGGCGGGAAAACTCTGCCGAGGGCTTTTGTAAAATACAAGGAGATCGTCCTATCAGACGGTCCCCTTGTAAAAACGCAAGGTGAATTGTGCCCCCTGGGGGGTGCGGTTGCGGGCCTGAATGGTGCCGCCCTGTCCGGTGACAATCCGCTGGGTCAGGGACAGGCCGATGCCAAAGCCGTGCTGATTTCGGGACGAGCCCCGGTAGAACCGCTCAAAGAGGTGGGGCAAATCCTGGGGGTCAATCCCCGGCCCGGTGTCCTCCACCACCAACTCACAAAAAAGGGCGTTTTCCCGCCCCCGCACCGTGATGGAGCCCCCGGCGGGGGTGTGCTCCATGGCGTTTTTGATGAGGTTGCCCACCCCCTCTGCCGTCCAGTGCACGTCTCCGGTGAAGGCGCCGGAGCAGTCCACCGAAAAGGTCTGCTCCCGCAGTTCCATGGGGATGAGAAAGGGGGCGGCGGCTTGCGCCACCAGTTGCTCCAGGGGGACGGTGTCACGGCGGAAGGGGATGGCCCCTGCCTCCAGCTTGGACAGTTTCAAAAGGGTGCTCACCAACCAGTCCATCTGGCCCAGAAGCTGGGACAGTTCCCGGCACAGCTTGGCCCGCCGCTGGGGGGCGAGGTCTTCCTTGTTCAGCAGCTCCGCCACCAGATTCATGGAGGTCAAGGGGGTGCGCAGCTGGTGGGAGAGGTCGGCCAGGGAGTTGGCCAGATACACCTTATCCGCTTGCAGGGCCTGCTGCTGCTCCCGCAGCCGCACCGTCATCTTGTGGATTTCACTGCGCAAAATGCCCAGTTCCCCCTCACAATACTCCTCCACGCCCAGGTGTTCCTCCCCATGGAGAATGCGGTTGAGGGTATGGGAGAGCTGGGCTAGTTCCCTTTCTGTGCGGATGGTGTTCCACGCCCCCACTGCCCAAAAGCACAGACAGAGGGGGAGCAGGAGCAGCCCCCACGCCCCACCCAGGCAGAACCCCAGTGCGGTGGAGGCCACTGTGAGGGCCAGATAGACCAGCCGAGTGACGGCCTTGTGCGCCAAACCATTCACCCCACTTCCGTTTTATACCCCATGCCCCGCACGGTCTTGATGAGGGTGGGGGCCTGGGGATCGTCCTCGATTTTCTCCCGCAGCCGCTTGATGTATACCGTCAGGGTGTTGTCGCTCACGAAGTCCCCGGCGATGTCCCAAATGCCCTCCAGCAGCTGGTTGCGGGTGAGCACCGCCCCGGGGTGGTTGAGAAGCATCAGCAGCAGGCGGTACTCCAGGGCGGACAGGTTCAAATCCCGCCCGTCCTTGGTGGCGCAGCCCCGCACCGTGTCCACCTCTACCCGACCCAGCCGCACCAGACCGCCGCCGCTGGATGTGCGCCGCAGCACATTTTTGATGCGCATGAGCAGTTCCCGGGGGCGGAAGGGCTTGGGGATGTAGTCGTCCGCCCCCACCTCAAACCCGGTGACGGTGCTGTACTCGTCCCCGGAGGCGGTGAGGAAAATGACGGGAAGGTGGTACAGGGCTTTTATCGCGGAGCACACCGCAAAGCCGTTGCCGTCGGACAGAGAGATGTCCAGCAGCACCAGGTCGAACCGTTCCCGCTCCAGCCGCTCCAGGGCCTGGGCCTGTCCGGAGACACTGGCCACCCGAAACCCTTCCCCCTCCAGGTATTCCGTGAGATTTTCCACGATGTGTCTGTCGTCCTCGACCAATAAAATCGTCTGCATGGTTTCACCCGCCTTTTTGGTCATGATACCACACTTGGGGAGGGTTTTCCAGGGTGAAAGGGGCTCCCAACGGTGTCACTTTGTGGTAGGAGATTGGGCACTTGCCTGTTGGGGGTAGGGGTGGGGTTCCATCCCCGCCCTGAAATGCCCCGGAAGGCCGCAGAGGTTGGGGCGGCATGGAAACCGCCCCCTACAACTTTTTGACACGGTCGTTCGGTGCATACCCTATTGACAGGGTAGGGAATTTATCATAGAATCAAGCTATTGTTTGAAAACAGAGGGAGAACGTCACATGATTGAGTTAAAACATATCACAAAACGCTTCCCCACCGCCGAGGGGGAGTTTACCGCTTTGCGGGATGTGTCCCTGACCATCGGAGATGGGGACATCTTCGGTATTGTGGGTATGAGCGGGGCGGGCAAGTCCACCCTGGTGCGCTGTCTGAACCTGTTGGAGCGGCCCAGTGAGGGCCAGGTGGTCATCGACGGGGAAGACCTGTGCGCCATGTCCCAAAAGGAGCTGACCATCCGCCGCCGCTCCATCAGCATGATTTTCCAGCACTTCAATCTGCTCATGCAGCGCACCTGCCTGGACAACATCTGTTTCCCCATGGAAATTGCCGGGAAGAAGGGCCCAGAGGTGAAGAAAAAGGCCAAAGAACTGCTGGACATCGTGGGTCTGCCCGACAAGGCGGATGCCTACCCCGCCCAGCTCTCCGGCGGACAGAAGCAGCGCATTGCCATCGCCCGGGCCCTGGCTTCCGACCCCAAAATTTTGCTGTGCGACGAGGCCACCTCCGCCCTGGACCCCAAGACCACCCGGGACATTTTGCGCCTCATCCAGGACATCAACCGCCGCTTAGGGATCACCGTGGTCATCATCACCCACGAGATGGGGGTCATTGAAGAAATCTGCTCCCATGTGGCCATTCTGGACCACGGCGTGCTCCAGGAGACGGGGACGGTGGAAGAGGTATTTTCCAACCCCAAAACGGAGGCGGGCCGCCGCCTGGTGTACCCCGACGGGGTCATCATCGACCAGCTGCCCACCTCCCACGTCATCCGCATCGCCTTCAATGGCAGCTCCTCCTATGAGCCCCTCATCGCCTCTCTGGCTATGGACTGCCAGGTGAAGGTGAATATCTTGGGGGCGGACACCCGCAACGTGGACGGCAAGGCCTTTGGTACCATGCTGCTGGGTCTGCCCGAAAATGCCGAGGAGCGGGAGCGTGCGGTGGCCTACATCAAAAACCAACCCAATGTGACCATGGAGGAGGTGCACGATTACCATGGATGAACTGTTTGGAACGTTGTTTGGCAATACCGCCCTGAGCCAGCAGATCACCTATCTGCAAATGGAACTGGGCACCGCCATTTGGGAGACCATCTACTCCACCATTGTGGCCACCTTTTTCTCCTACCTCATCGGCCTGCCCCTGGGGGTCATTTTGGTGACCGGCGAAAAAGGCGGGATACGCCCCTTGCCGGGCTGGCTGATGAAGGGGTTCAACGTGGTGGTCAACCTGCTGCGCTCGGTGCCGTTTTTGATTTTGATGATTGTGGTCATCCCTGTTTCCCGGCTGGTGCTGGGCACTTCTGTGGGCACCAACGCCTCCATCATCCCCCTGGTGTTCGCCGCCTTCCCCTTTGTGGCCCGGCTGGTGGAAGCGTCTCTGCGGGAGACGGATAAGGGCATTCTGGAGGCCGCCCAGGCCATGGGCTGCACTCCCATGCAGATCATCGGGAAAGTGATGCTCCCTGAGGCGCTGCCCTCCCTCATCACCGGGTTTACCACCGCCTTTATCACCATTTTGAGCTATGGGGCCATGTCCGGCACCATTGGCGGCGGCGGCCTGGGCAGCTTGGCCATCAACTATGGCTACCAGCGCAAGATGTATTTTATCCTCTACGCCGCGGTGGTACTGCTGGTCATTCTGGTGCAGATTTTCCAGTCTCTGGGCACCCATTTTGCCCTATCTCTGGATCGGCGCATCACCAAGCGCGGCCGCAAGTCCCAGCGCAAGACCAAGCGCGTGGAGAAGGCCGGAATCCAATGAAATTGACACAGCCAGAAAAGCCTCCCGCTTTTCTGGCTGTTGTTTTGTACAATGTGTCGGTTGACAATCGGGGGGAAGGCGGGTTATACTCTTGCCCAGTAAAACAAAATACGGTTTCACAAAGGCAATGAAGAGAAGAGTAGGCGTGAAGATACGGCACAGAGAGCCCGGGTAAGCTGGAAACGGGTACGGAAGGTCACGGTGAACATGGTCTCGGAGCTGCGCACCGACTGCAAGGGCCCTTGCATAGGCTGCGACGGGAGTGCCCGTCATCGCACAGGAGTATCGGATGGTAGTAGCT